>CAJXTH010000025.1 GCA_913060955.1 uncultured bacterium
AAATGGAGCTCGAGTGATGGGCATGTAGGCTGGCAAATCTGATTCAGTCGCCAGGAAAATTAAGTCTGAGACCACTAAAAAGCTTTCAATAAACAAGGAAAGGATCAGAGAGTTCCAGGTGACATCGATTTCTTTTCGCTGGAGCCCTTTGAGGGTAAAGAGTCCTAGTAAAGCTGAGATAAATGCTAAGAACAAAAACTCCATTCGAAAGCTATGAGACTCAAGAATACCACGGAGGGTGAGAATCTCGAGTCCCAAATCAGCCAAAAGTTGACCTACCACGTTGATTGCCATAAACAACGACAGCCCGACGATTGCCACAGGAACTTCGGAGAATTTTCCTCTCCTCCGCCCCATGACATGTCCGGGAATTCTAAGTATATTAGCAATCAATCCCATAGGCTATCCTTCGATCAAAGCACGTACTCGATCTCGAAGTTCGATCATGTCAGCTTCTGTTCGTCCTTCCACAATCAGTCGAAGTACCGGCTCTGTGTTTGACGCTCGAACAGATACCCAAGCTTTCTCAAAGTCAATTCGGATTCCATCCAGTTCTGAAAGCTCTCCATCTGAAAGTTCAGCTTTGATTTCGGCGATAATTTCTTCTTTTGGTCGTTCAACCTCGAAGTTAATCTCTCCTGAGTGGTAGTATTTGAACAACGGAGCGGTCATGTCAGCCAAAGTAACATCAGTATCTGAGACCATTTCAATAATCTTCAAGGCAACATAAAGGGGATTTTCAAAGTAGGCATGCTCTCCGTCTTTTACAACATCCAGGTAGAAGTGCCCAGAAAACTCTCCAGAAAAGAATGCTTTTTCCTTGATCATTTGGGCCTTGATAAACGAATGTCCCACTCGAGTCTGAATAGCAACTCCCCCATGCTCTTCGATCACTTCTGGGGTAATGTTTGAAGATCGGAGGTCATACAAGATCTTGGTCCCTTCTCGTCCAACGAGCATGCTTGGAGCCAGGAGTGCTGTGGTGATATCTGGCCGGATAGTTCGTCCAGTGTTATCTACAAAAGATACTCGGTCAAAATCTCCATCACAGGCAATTCCAAAGTCTGCACCGTGTTCTGCGATAGCTGCTTTCAGTGAAGTTAGAGTGTCTTCCTTGAGTGGGTTTGCTTCGTGGTTAGGAAATGTTCCGTCGAGTTCTGGAAAGAGGCTGATCATCTCAATCTCAGGGAAGGCAGCAAAGAACTTCTCGATAGCTGGTTGTGCCATTCCGTTGGCGGTGTCTACGATAACTTTAAGTGGTTTGATTGCAACGTCTTTGTTTCGGTACGAAAGCACATTGGCAACATACTCATCCAAGGTATCAGTTTTGACCTCTTCTATAATTTCGGCTGGAGTTTCTGGTCGCGCCATGAGCTCATCATCCATAACCATGTCTCTCATAGCATAGATTCCGGTGTCTCCAGAGATCGGAATAGCTCGCTCTCGAACGGCCTTGAATCCGTTGTATTCAGCCGGATTGTGGGAGGCAGTAATAATCAGTCCCCCATCGGTTCCGTATTCCAGTACGGAATAATACATCATCGGGGTTGAGGTCACGCCAATGTTTACAATCTTAATTCCCTCATCGGCAAGACCTTGCTTGAACTCTTGTTCCAGAGCAACTCCTGAGTCTCGCATGTCGCGACCGACTACAACGGTAATGTCTTCTTTTGCATGAATTGATTTGAGATGCATTCCAAATGCCCGCCCAACTCGATATCCTGTTTCGTCAGTAAGTTGAGTTCCGTAAATTCCTCGGATGTCGTAGGCTTTGAAAATTGCTGGTTCTGTGTGCATATTTCGTTTCTAAATCTGTACAGTATGTATTATAGCATTTTATATACCATGTCGGCGAGGGCACCGACTCTACATCCTGTCATCCTCAGCTTTTTAACTCCCGTAGGGATGTGACTGAGGATCTTGTTGATTTACCGCGAGATTCTGGCTCGGAGGCCGGAATGACAGAGAGAAGCATACTCAGTCACGAGATTCCCAATCAAGTTGGGAATGACAAAGTTCAGGGTGACTAGATAAAAAAAGATCCCGTAGTAAACGGAATCTTTTGATTGTGCCTCGAGTAAGACTTGCACTTACGACACCAGGTTCTTCAGACCTGTGCTCTACTACCTGAGCTATCGAGGCTTACGGTATTAATTATCCTCGATAATGCCCGATTTGTCAACCAGTACGCGTGTTCGAGTATCCTCTAGAATACTCAGCACAAATTTATCAAACATGTCTCGTCGGTAGTTAAAGTCTTTGGTAGTCATCAGGGCATATCGCACTTCTGTCCCCAGTTCTGACTCTACTGCCTGAATAAATGTATCAAATCGACGATCATTCAAATCATCTACTACCAAAAATAAATCCACTCGGTCGTGTTCCCGCTGGAGAAATGCTCCGAGTAAAATACACAGCTGAACAGTACCAAGTCCTTCTACTCGCTCTCGCATAGCCTCAAAAAACGAGTCTCCGAGTTTGAAAATAATGTCTTCGAGAACTGCCACTTCTTCAACTTCTTTCAGACGATAATGTAAGACTTTGTTCTTTTTCTTTTCCTCTACCACTCCATGTTTTTCAGCTTGCTTAAGCTCTTTGCGCAATGCCTGTACTGGGATTCTCGTCTTCTCAGATAAATCTGCCGAGGTAAACCAGGTGTCTCGATTATGAAGAAGAAATTTCAGAAGCTTAACTTTATCATGTCCGAGAAGATACGTAAGCGGTCCTTTGATAGTCATTTCAGTGTGTGTCTTAATCTGTGTGGTAATTTTAGTGTACCATATTTTGGCTATCTTTTCCCAAACAAAAAACCGCCCGAAGGCGATTTTTCGTAAAAGACCGAGAATGTGATCATTTGAGTGAAATTCCAGGCGACGAGGAGTGAGACTCTTGAGCACTATCGAGATAGTGTGAAAGGGTTCACGACGCTGTCAACGCAGAAGTTCGCCAAATGAGTGCATTCGGGAGGTTGTTACTTAACAGCAACAGTAGCTCCAGCCTCTTGAAGTTTTCCTTTCAGCTCTTCAGCTTCGTCCTTGGAAACTCCTTCTTTAACAGCTTTAGGAGCTCCATCTACGATCTCCTTAGCTTCTTTCAGTCCGAGTCCAGTTGCTTCTTTTACAACCTTGATTACCTGGATTTTTGAACTTCCAGCGTCTTCGATAATAACATCGAATGCAGATTTCTCCTCTGCTGCTCCGGCATCATCTCCTCCGGCTGCAGGCATAGCTCCCATCATCATAGGTGCTGCTGCAGATACTCCAAGTTCTTCTTCAAGAACCTTTACGAGTTCAGATAGATCAAGTACTGACATTTCCTTGATCTGATCTACAATTGCTTGAAACTTTTCAGGTACTGCCATAGTAGTATCAGTAATTAATTGCTTATGCTTGTTTGGTGTCTCGGTACGCGTTGAGCACGTTTACCAATCCTCGTGGGGTTCCCGCAAGAACATTTACGAAGCTTGACATAGGTGCAGCGATTGTACCAACAACCTGTCCTTGCAACTGCTCCTTTGACGGAAGCTTTGCAAGAGCGGTTACTTGTGCATCTGTAAGGATCTTTTCCTCTAAGAGTCCTCCAACAATTTTGAAGGAATCTTTCTTTGCCTTCTTTGCAAAGTCGGCACTTGCTTTTGCACCTGATACAGGATCAGTTGCAAACACAACTCCCAAGTTTCCTGGAAGTTCATCCAGAGAAACTTCTACTCCCATGGACTGAAGAGCTTTGTTGAAGAGAGTTTTCTTTACCACTTGGTATCGAGAACCATCTTCTCGAAGCGCTCCTCGAAGACCTTCGAGAGACTTTACAGAAGATCCGCTAAAGTCAGTGAACACAAGACCGTTTGACTCCTGAATTGCAGATAGCAACTCAGCCAACATTTCTCGTTTTCGCGATTTGGTTAAGGCCATAGTGTCTTGGTTTATCCTACAAAAAAGCTCGACCTGTGGCCGAGACATATGTATACAAACAAAAGACGATAGATTCATGCTTTTGCTGGCACCTATACAAGTCTTCTGGGGATTTCCCCCTGCTCGTAGTCTCGGGTCACTAGCTTTTGTCGTATTATAGAGGCTATTTGCGGTTTTGTCAACGGTTCAGCGGACATAATGTCGGCGAGGGCAGCCTCCAAAAAACTATGAATAGTTTTTTCTGAAACCACTCGGTTTCAGTACTTCCTCCACGGGAAACCTAGGTTTCCCGACCCCTTCCTTGTCGGCGAGGGCGCCGACTCTACACTTGTCATTCTGAACGCGTTTCAGAATCTTCGCGAATGGAACGGCAAGCGTTCCGCTACTTTTCAGTATACATCATATTTTTGTCATTCCCGACCCCGATCGGGAATCTTGTTGATATACCACGAGATCTCCAATCCAGTTGGAGATGACAAATTTGTAACGGAACCCTTATAGTTCCGTTATGAACTTTTAAATTTGAGTAAGATTCAAGGCGACGAGGATCGATACTACTGAGCAATATCGAGATATTGTGAAGTGGTTCGAGCCGCTGGCAACGCAGAAGATTGCCAAATTTAGAAGTTTATGAAAAAAGCCCGCACATGGCGGACTTAGGATACAGTAGTGTCTAGCAACAAAAAGCTATTTGATAGGAATCTTCTTTGATTTGACCTTTTCAGATTTTGGCAGAGTCACAGATAGCACTCCATCTTTTAGTTCTGCTTGAGCTTTCTCAGCATCTACATCGATTGGAAGAATAACTGATCGTGAGAATCCTCCCCAGTAACACTCTTGGTAGAAGTAGTTTTCCTGCTTTACCTTGGCAGTATTCTTTCGTGTTCCAGAGATAGTCACCATATCGTTGGTGATAGAAACGTCCAAGTCTTTGGATGTAACTCCAGCAATGGTTGATACAATTACAATGTCGTTTTCAGTCTGATATACATCGATGGTTAGAGCTCCTTCTACAGAATCGTCATCCATAGACTCCATGCTGGCAGGTTCTACTACAGGAGTAGATTCCTCCATCATGTCGTCGTCTTCAAACGCATCGTCTTCGTCAGCTGCAAATCGGTTTTTCAAGCTCTCTCGAAGATCCTCCTCTTCCATCAAGGCATCATTGTCATCGAAGTCCACTGCTCCAGTTAATTTTCGTAAGATGCTAGACATACATTTTGGTTAAAATTAGTATTCCCTGTTGTATTGATCTCATGATATCAAACCGATCCCAAAAAAGCAAGAATTTGAGATAGCTATTGCGATTGTCTACGCAACTTTCGCACCACTGACATCATGTATATTACGGTAGGCACGAGTACTAGTATATAAAAATATTCAAAAACTTCAATATCAGCAAGGCTCGGAATCGACAAAGAATAGTTATACAAGCCGTGAAATCCGATGCTGATGAGCGCTCCGAACACCAAAACAGATTCCTGACGTCGTTCTTGATAAATTTTCAAGGCGTAGGCAAAAAAGAAGGTACTCACAATATGGACTAATACCGCAGAGATTGATCGCATAAAGAGGAGTTGTTCCAATCCCTGTCCCACAAAGTCAGCTCGATTGAGGGATAAGACAAAATTTTCTATCCCAGCAAACCCCAAAGCCAGGGTTCCGGCATACACAAAAATATCAATCGGTTCGTCCCAAAACTTGGCCGTCATGGCAAACCAATAGAGCAACACTACTTTGATCAGCTCTTCGTTGAGTGCTCCGAAAATAAATTTATCAAGAGCCGCTGGTAAGACGACTCCCAACGACTCCAGAAACACATCTCCAAGCTGAGCTACCATAAGCACCGGAGCTGCAGCAAGCATCCCAACAAGAAACACCGAGAAAATATCTCGGTGTCTCTCCTGATGAACGTCCTCTACCAGCACCACAGCCATCCAAGCTAAACTTGGAATAAATGATATGAGGGTAATGTAGAGAAACATCCACATAAGTTATTTGTTTTGGAGTTGTTGTTTGATTTTTCGGGCTTGGTCGCGATCTGCGTCTCGATGTTTGGTTTTGCCTCGAGTAATTTCATGATACATCGAGTTTACTGCTTGATCAAGAGAATCAAGAATATTAACTCCTTCTTGTTTGCTGTACCAGGTGTTCTTAGGCTCGACTGCCTTGAGGGATACAACACCCTGATCACCAGATACTGCCCCACCTGTTCCTTCAATCGTCACTTCTACACGAGCGGAAGGGGTCAATACTTTGGCAAGTCGGTCAAGTTTTTTGGTCATTTGGTCTTTGAGTTTGTCACTCAATTCGACAATTTTGACTGAGAATTGAACATTCATAGGACTTTTTGTTACCTACTGTTTCATTATATCATGGAAAACACCCCGACACTCCGTGCCACCCCTCTTAAGAAGAGGGGTGTGTTAGATCCTGCCGGATTTATTGATCTTGTTTTCAATATCCATCAAAACCCCTTCTAAATCTTTCAGCACATCATGATGCAATACCTGAATTACAAATATTTCTTGGGATTTTAGCCAGTCTAATCTTCTTACATCATAATCTCCTTTCCAATTGTGAGAACTTCCATCAACTTCGATTGCAATACCGTATCGAGCAGAGAAAAAATCAACAATGTAATTTCCAATGACACACTGTCGATTAAAATCGATACCAACCATCTGTTTTTTCTTAAGATGTTTCCAAAGTACAACTTCTGATAAAACTCCAGCTTTTCTCAGTTCTTTGGCTTTTTCTGTAAGTTCTGGATTTTTCCAAACAGATTTATACCGATACATGTTTTTGTTTTAATTCCCCTCTTCCTAAGAGGGGTGTCCCGTAGGGACGGGGTGTTTACCGATTTTTCATTTGCTGGTGGAGGTAGACAGCTTCTTCTTTGATATCTACTCCAAATCGATCTTTGACCGTTGCTTTGATCTTAGCGATCATGTCCAAGACATCTTGGTAGCGGGCGTCATTTCCAGGATTAATGATATAGTTGGCGTGTTTGTCACTGACTTGGACTCCGCCGACTTTGGTTCCTTTGAGTCCGGCTCGTTCGATGAGGTATCCAGTTGGGATCAGTGACTTTTCGTTAAACATGGCGAGTTCTGGGAATTCAGCGATCAGGTTTTCATCCAAAATTTGCCCTTCGTAGTTTTGAAAAATACAACCGGAGCAGGCTACACCGGTTGGCTGATTGGCTTGCTTCTTTTGGATAAATTCTCGCACCTCACCTCGCGCATCATCCACACTTCCCTCTTGAAGTTCAAACACTCCTCCCAGAATCACGTCAGTATTGTCCTTGGCCTTAAATGTAGAGTATCGATACTGAAACTCTAGATCAGTAACATCAATCTCTTCTATTCGATCATTTCGATAGACTTGTACAGCTTTTAACAGATCCTTGGTTTCTCCCCCAAAAGCTCCGGCGTTTCCGCGGATTCCTCCTCCGATGCTGGATGGCACCGATGGCATCCACTCTACTCCCGTAAGTCCTTGTTGATGAGCGCGGGCGGTGAATGCTGCAAACGAAAGCCCAGCCTCGGCCCGAACCACCTGGGAGTCAAACGCAATCCCTTGGTTCTCCATCTTGATCACTAATCCGGGAATTCCCTCGTCGGTAATAATCAAATTACATCCCGCTCCAATAATTCCTACCGGAAGATCTTTTTCTTGAGCAAACCGAAGCGCCTCAACCAAATCTTCGGTAGATTTGATCTTGGAAAAATATTGAGCTGCACCTCCAATCTTAAAGGTTGAAAACGGTTTGAGGATAACATTTTCCTGAATTTCCATACTATTTCTCGATTATCATACCCATAAACTGATCTCGTCTGAGGAGTCCATCTGTCACAGACAACTCACCACAATCCCATAAGTCAGAACATTCTCGCCAATCAATTCGATACGACGGATCAAGTTCAATGGTGTGCTGGTATCGGCTTCCCACCGAACCAGACTGCTTCTGCACGATCATAGAATACAGATCCCGATCCGTCAACCGGAACGGCAACTCATATTCAATCCAGACATTGGACGTTTCCTGAACCGCAGTTGACTTCCATCCACCAAAGACGGTTTTCCCACTCTCTTGGGTCTCATCTACATTAAACTCTTCCCAACGTACCCGAGTATCTTCTACCTCTCGCAAAACAGGGTCTTTTTCAAAAGACGCTACATTCTCAGACAATTGAACCTCCTGTCGTGACTCAAATCCGTCTGCGGCCACAATTTGAGCTCCTTTTGGTACATAGAGACGCATATAATTAATATTCGGAACATTCCACCACTCATACTCAGTATTTCCTCCTTTGTGGTTTCGAGAGACTTCTACCCGGTTGATGACTCGTCCATCAGCCTCAATTCGGGTTTTAACCGAAACATCATCCTCAATCACTCCGTCCGTCTTGAACCCTCCAACATTGGTATGCACCACCGACAGGTAATCTCGGTTGGTATCGTACAGCTCACCACTCAAATTCAGATCTTCCACAACCTGCTGTAATTCTTCATCCAAGAAATACAGCAAAACATGCTTTTCTTGGAAAGAACTCTGAAGTGCATCAAATACTTCCTGGTACTGATCCCTCTCCACAGATAAGATTCGAGAGATCAACACCGGAGCCAAATCATCGATAAACTGCTTTGGTTTCTCGGCATCGAGGGCATTTTCGGTCACGGTCTGGTACTGGGTGGTTCGGATAAAGTTATCTGCCGTTACCGTCACACCATATTCCTCCAACGTAATCGGTCCCGTGATTCGGAGCAACCGCTCGATCATCGTCGGCGTCAGCGAGATCACACCATCCGGAGTCGGCCCACCGGTCTTTTCATAAAACCACATAATCCGCTCGGCACTGGTTGGAAAATCGGCAAACCAGTTAGAGTCTCGGAGGAACCAGCGAGGAGTTAATTCCTGGAGGGGTGTTGGTGCGAGAATTTGCTTAGTCAACTGCCCATCTGGACTATAAATCTCTCGAATGTCCAGAGACTCTACCACGCCCCGATCAATATTCATGAGCCCAAAGCTCCCAATGAACCCTCCCGTTGCACGGAGCTCCTGGTTATTTTGGAAGATAAACAAATACCGCCGAGAAAAGTCAT
>CAJXTH010000026.1 GCA_913060955.1 uncultured bacterium
CTGCAGTGTTATTTACGAACACTCGGAACCAAACTGCTCTCGAATCCTTTGTAGTTATGATTTAATCGTTACCGTATGAGACTTCTCCTCATTCCTATCGTACTGGCTGTTCTTCTGCTGATTTTTGCGGCAGTGGGTATTTCGGGTTCCTTTGACTTGGCTCCGAGTGCCTCAACTGCAGGAGGTGTATATCGATCTGCCGATGGAGGTCGGACCTTTGAGCTCCGATCAGATGTCCCCGATGATGAAGAAATTTCACTCGACCGGGGTGTCGTAGAACTCAAGCAAGTTGGTCAAAATACGTTCTTTGCTGCTACCGCTTCTCAAGGGATTTTTAAATCAACCAACGGAGCCTCTTCTTGGGAATTGATCTTTACTGGAGAGGTGGAAACTACCTCGTTTGGCGTAAATCCAAATGACACCAATGAAGTTTATGCTGGAGCTGTATTTGGGAACCGAGCTCGAATCTATAAGACAGTTGAAGGGAACGCCAACTGGACCGAAATATATGTTTCGGCAGATACTGGAACAGAAATTGTATCAATCAGCGTAAGTCAGGATAATCCTGAAGAAGTATACGCGCTCGTATCGAACGGCGTGCTCTTAAAATCATTCAACAAAGGACAAGATTGGGTACTCGGATCAGATCTTAAAACTTTAGCCGTTGATCTCACCGTAGATCCTCGAGATTCAGATACAGTATATGTTGCGACCGAGGGATCATTGTATCGAAGTACTGACGGAGGATTTTCTTTTGAACAGTTACGGCCTCAGCTTCGGTCATCAGCATTTACTGGAGCTCAGCTGACCTCTTTTGCTATCAACCCCAATGACTCAAACGAATTGTACGTGGGAAGTATCGGGCAGATGGTCCGATCACGTGATGGGGGAGAGACCTGGGAAGAAATTAATATTTTGACTCCCGATGCTCGAGTAGGAGTTCGAGCAATTGAGGTAAACCCTCAGAACGGAAATATCGTTCACTACACTGCTGGATCGATCTTCTATACTTCTCGGAACCGAGGTGAATCCTGGAACACTGCTGCGCTTTCTACCTCCGGAATTGTCCGAGAAATCCTGATTGATTCCAGAAATAATGATATAATTTATATAGGAGTAAACTAATCTCCTACACCAACTAACACCCGAATTATGATAGATGTACTTAGTCTCAAACAGCGACTTGATGCGGTATTAGCATCACTCCGAAAGGAACTTTCGAGCCTTCGAACAGGGCAAGCAAGTGTTGATTTGGTTGAAGATATCCTCGTCGAATACTATGGAGTACCTACTCCTATGAAACAAATGGCTGCAATCAATATTCCCGAGCCTCGAATGGTATTAATTTCACCTTGGGATAAATCTGCAATTCCAGCCATTGAAAAAGCTATTCTAAAAGCTGATCATTTGGGAATCAATCCAGTTGGAGAATCAAATGGAGTGCGATTAGTTATCCCTCCACTCACTGAAGAACGACGAAAGAAATTGGCAAAAGAATCAGGAACTAAGGCTGAAAACTTCCGAGCTGAAATGCGACGAATTCGAGACGATGTTCGAGGAGAGGTCAAAGATCAACTCAAGAACAAAGAGATCTCTGAAGATGAAAGTCGAGCAGACTTGGATAAGATTGATGAGATTGTCAAAGAAAAGCAATCAGAACTAGAATCAATTGTTGCTCAAAAAGAACAAGAAATTTTGACCGTTTAGGAAGTAAGATACATGATGACACTTCTCATTTTTGCAGCAATACTTCTCTTGGTAGTAATCGGACATGAATTTGGACACTTTATCGTGGCCAAGTGGTGTGGTGTCAAAGTTGAAGAGTTTGGGTTTGGATTTCCACCCAAACTTTTTGGCTATCGACCCAAAGGAAGTGAAACCGAGTACACCGTTAATCTGCTTCCTATCGGAGGATTTGTTCGACTTTATGGAGAAGAGGGAGAGCATGGTGATGACCAACGATCTTTTGCAGCCAAAACACCACTTCAACGAATTGCTATTCTCTCGGCAGGAGTGATTGTGAATCTTATTATTGCTGTGGGAGCCTTTACTATTGTGGGAATGATGGGATCTACCGTGCTTGTAACAGAAGATCAACGAGATGAAGTCGCAAACCCTGCTGTTACGATTTCTCAAGTTCTTCCGGATTCTACAGCAGAGTCTGCTGGCCTCAAGTTCGGTGATCGGATTGTGGCAGTCAATGGAGAATCCGTAGAAACTGTGACTAGTGTTCAATCCGTAATTGGTGAATCTGCTGGGGAGGAGATTTCTCTTACCCTTGAGCGAGGTTCACAAGAAATAACACAAGAGGTAACGGTTCCTGAGCTGTCAGATGATGACTCTGGAAAAATTGGTGTTGGACTTGCGCTTGCTGGAACTGTTCGACTTGGATTCTTGGAAGCTCTTGGTCAGTCCTTTGTGCGAATTTGGGTTATTGTAGCTCGAACTATTGAGTTTATTGGCGTTGGGTTGATATCTTTAGTCACAACCATCGAAGCTCCGGCAGAAGCAGATGTTCGAGGGCCTGTGGGGTTAGTCCAGGTAGTCGGTGATTTCCGAGCCTTGGGCGCAACCTATATTGTCACGTTTGTTGGTCTGATTAGTACCAGTTTGGCGTTATTTAATATTTTACCAATTCCTGCTCTTGATGGTGGCCGTATTTTGTTTGTGTTGATTGAAATGATCAAAGGATCTCCAGTCAGCAAGGAGCTTGAAGGTCGTGTACACATGGGAGGATATCTTGTGCTTATGGGGCTCATGCTCTTAGTCACCGCAAACGACATCATCAATTTGGTACGATAATTATGACATTTGAACAGATCAAACAACAGCTTACCCCCAAAGTACGACAAGCACTTGAGCTTCCGGAAGATACCCCTGTTATTTTTGAATATCCGGACAGTCAGTTCGGAGACCTTGCTATTCCGTGTTTTCCTTTTGCACGAATCCTACGGATGGCTCCACCAGCTATTGCTGCTAAGCTTTCTGAGAGGTTAGTAGATGAACATATTCAGGAGTGTTCTGTTGTTTCTGGGTATGTAAATCTTCGACTCAATATTGCACAGATGCTCGAAAGTGTTGCACATACTCCTCAATCAGCAACCGCTCACAAAGTAGTCGTTGAATTTGCATCACCGAACACCAACAAGCCGCTCCATTTGGGACACATGCGAAATATTATGATTGGAGAGAGCATGTCGTCTCTCTATCGGCTGTTGGGAAATCAGGTAGTCAAGACCGAGATTTTTAACGACCGAGGAATTGCTATTGCCAAGATGATGCTCATCTACGATCGATTTCACCATGGTGAAGAGCCGACGGGGAAGTCTGATCACTTTGCCGGAAGTTTGTATGTAGAGTTTGAGCAACGAGTGAGAGAAGACGAAACACTTGAAGCAGAGGCGCAAAATATTCTGAAGGCTTGGGAAGACGGAGATGAATACTGGTATGGAGTTTGGAAAAAACTCCGAGATTGGGTGATTGCTGGGCAGCGAGAAACCTATAACCGAATTGGAACTTCGTTTGACGAAGAAGTCTATGAATCGGATATTTATACCCAGGGAAAAGAACTTGTGATGGATGGGTTTGAGCGAGGAGTCCTTTATAAAGATTCTGAGAAAGGATATATCTATGCTGATTTGGAAGATCAGGGAATGCCCAACAAAATTCTAATTCGATCAAACGGAACCGCCCTGTACATTACTCAAGATATAGCCCTCCTCCAGTATCGGTTGTATGGCGACTCATTATGTAGAGATGCAGATAAGCTCATTTATGTGACGGACTTTGCTCAAAACTTACAGTTTCAACAGCTATTTGCTATTGCTAAGATTTTGGGACTCAAAGGAGATGGTCTCTATCATATTGGATACGGAGCAATCCGACGACCAGAAGGAAAGATGAGTTCTCGAAAAGGAAATGTGGTCAATGCCGACGATCTCATTACCATGATTGAGGATTTGGTTCGGGAACAGTTTTTTGGAGACAGTGAATTGTCTGAAGCAGAGCAGGAACGACGGATTCGAATTATTGCTGATTCTTCCTACAAATATTACTTGGTAGCCACTTCTGCCAAAAAGGATATGATCTTTGACGAGTCTGCATCAGTATCTTTGGATGGAAAAACGGGACCATACATTTTGTATACCTATGCCAGAATCCAATCTCTGATTCGAAAATCTGAAGTAACGCCAGAGATTTCCTCTGACTACGATTTTGATTCGGAACGAGAACTGATTACCTTTGCTCTTCGGTATCCCGAAATTGTGCAAGCAGCGGGCGATCAATTTGATCCAGCAATCTTAGCCCAGTACCTGTATGAACTTGCGGAGAAGCTGAACTCGTATTACCACGCGACACCTGTAGTCGGAAGTGACCCTCATATCGAGGGAAGTCGCGTCTATCTTTTGGCCCAGATTAGTGATATGCTAAAACAAGGATTAGCCGTATTCGGCATCGAGACATTGGACGAAATGTAGCTATGGCCCAAAACGAACGTAAGAATCAATATCAAGAATCACAAAAAGAATCAATCCATAATCGGATTCCTCCCCAGGCAGTAGAGATGGAGGAGTCCATTCTGGGTGCGATTTTGATTGACAAAGATTCAATTCTTCGAGTCATCGATACGATCACTCACGAAGATTTTTATCATGAAAAAAACGGTCTCATCTTTGAGATTATGGTTCAGCTATTTAATCGGAAAGAACCGATTGATATTCTGACTGTTTCTCACAAACTCGAGCTGATTGGGAAACTAGAAGAAGTAGGAGGAGAAGATTATTTGGTCTACTTGGTGGATTTGGTTCCCTCTTCGGCTCACTTGTACCACTATGCCGAAACGGTTAAACACAAGGCAACCCTGCGAAAGCTGATTTCGGTTGGATCTTCTATTGTTGACCTTGGGTTCGATGAAGAATCAGATATCGAGCAAACCCTGGATCAAGCAGAACAACAGGTGTTTTCTGTTTCTCAAAAGGTGGTTAAACAGGATTACGTACGAATGAGCGATGCCCTTCATGACGCCTTTGATCGAATTGACGATGTTCATAATAACGGAGTCGGGATCAAGGGAATCAAAACAGGATTTCACGCTCTAGATAATGCCACAGGAGGGCTTCAGCCAGCTAACCTGGTTATTCTCGCCGCTCGGCCATCGGTCGGAAAGACCTCGCTTGCCTTGGATATCACCAAGCACGCTGCGCTTACCTCCGGAAAAGGTGTGGTCTTCTTTAGTCTCGAGATGGCCAAAGAAGAAGTAGTTGACCGTCTGATTAGCTCAGAGGCACGAGTGGATTTGTTTAAAATGAAAACAGGAAAATTAAATCCAAGTGATTTTGAGCTATTGGCTCCAGCTATGGACTCTCTATCCCGAGCGCAATTATTTATTGAGGACACCCCTGGGCAGAGTGTGATGAAAATGCGAGCGATCTTGCGCCGAATTTTGTCTGAGTCCAAAGAACTGGGACTGGTTGTCATCGATTACCTCCAGCTTATGGAGTCAACAATCAAAAATGACAATATTGTCCAGCAGGTTGGGGAAATCTCTCGATCTCTCAAATCTCTGGCTCGTGAGTTTAACGTCCCCGTGGTAGCCTTGTCTCAGCTATCTCGATCAGTAGAAAACCGAACTCCTCAAATTCCTCGATTAGCTGACCTCCGAGAATCTGGATCGATTGAGCAGGATGCCGACCTCGTAATGTTTATCTATCGAGAAGAGCGAGAAAATCCTGATACTGACCGAAAAGGAATTGCCGAAATCCACATTGCAAAACAGCGAAACGGACCGGTCGGTAAAGTCGATCTTGGGTTCCGAAAAGAATTTGCCACCTTTACCAACCTCGACTTTCACCACGCACCACCTCCAGATCAGCAAGCTCAAGGGTAACCTATGGCAACCTCCAAAAATCCAGCCTCTCTGGAAGAATTGGTTCAAGATCTCCGAAAGCTTCCCGGAGTAGGAACCAAAACTGCAACTCGCTACGCCTATTGGCTCGTGGGACAAGACCAAGAATATCTCACTCAACTAGCAAAGCGTATTCATGGGATCAAGAAATTGATCAAGATTTGTACTATCTGTGGAAATAAATCCGAATCAGAAATTTGTCCCATCTGCCAAAAATCCGAACGAAAAAATGGACAAATCTGCATCGTCGAACACGCCGAGGATATCTTACAACTCGAAAAGTCAGGGGCTTTTGGTGGGAGATACCACGTGCTCGGAGGTGTGATTGATCCTCTTAAGCATACCTTGCTCGAAGATCTGAATACCGAAACACTCACCGATCGAATCAATCAAGAATCTATTACCGAAATTATTTTAGCTCTCAGTCCTACCATCCAAGGAGACACTACCGTCCAATCTCTACGGAAAGCGCTCCCTAATACTGTTCAGATCACTACACTCGGACGAGGACTCTCGAGCGGAGCAACAATAGAATATGCCGACGTGGATACCCTGAAGGCTGCGTTCTCGAATAGGAACTAATGAGTATGATATACTAAAAGTAATCAAAAAATAAACAGCAAATCATGTCTCGCAAAGGATTTACTCTGCTAGAAATCCTACTGGTAATCGCAGCCATAGGAATATTGGCAAGTATTATAATCGTAGCAATCAATCCCGGACGACAACTCGCCCAAGCACGAAACGCAGAGCGACAACAAGAAATTGGAACAATATATGACGCTCTCCAACAATATGTTATTGATACTGGCTCGTATCCAGCCGGAATAACGAGTGACTACCAAGAGATTTGTCGAGAGAATCCAGAGAACGACTGCACGGATTTATTGGATTTAAGTTCAGTATTAGTCCCCACATATCTTGCCGCGATTCCAGAAGATCCAACTCGAGCTAACTCTGGTGACCCAGATGATGGAACAGGATACCAAGTTCGAGTAGTTGGTGATGTTGCATCACTTGGTGTTATGACCTTGGAAGAAAGTGAAGTTATTGCGGTAAATGATACTGAATATACACCTCCTAACACAGGTCCATTTAGTCCAAATGAATTTGGAACAACGTACGGCGCTGGATCAAACTCAGTGGGTACTTTAGGAACAGGAACTACCGAAACTGCACTTACGACGTTTACTGCTAATGCTAATACTACTCAAGTATGGAAAGATGTTGAAGTAGACGGATCTACAACATTAGCTATCGCTGAAGATGGAAGTTTATGGGGATGGGGGAGTAATTACGAAAACCTACTCATGAATCAGTCAACAACTAGCACTCCTGTTCAACTAGATGATGGGTATTGGATAGATGTTTCTATTGCCGGTACATTCGCTCTTGGGATACGATCTACGGGAGCCTCCCAAGAAATGGGAGAAATGTATGCTTGGGGAGAGCGACGGTTTGCTGCAGGTGATGATTGTGGTTGGTGTAACAATTTTACGACTGAGTTTCGATTAGCAGATGCTGAGTCTGATTGGAATAGTGATGATTGGATTGCAGTTTCTGCTGGGACGGCGGTATCTGTTGGGATTAGATCGAGTGATGGAATAACTTCAAGTCAAGGAACGGCCTGGAGGTGGGGGCAATACAGTTCTAGTGCCCCATTAATTCAAAGTAATGATCATACTCCAAATCAGATTGGGGTTGAGTCAAACTGGACTCATGCTCAAGTAAATCTAAGAAATGGGTATTTGATGAACACTTCTGGAGAATTGTATTCATGGGGAGATTCGGCTTGGGGATATCTTGGAAGAAGTGGGGGAGATACCTTTACTCCAGGGCTTGTTTCTGGAGGGCATACCTGGTTAGACATTTCTCTTCCTCCGACTGGAGACGGGACTATGTATGCTATTCATACTGATGGATCACTCTATGCTTGGGGGCGAGACGGGTATTATTCATTTGGAAATAATTTTTACAGCAATAACCCTCCGGGGAACTGGCCAAACACTGTTTCAACTCCAACTCAAATTAGTTCGGATACCGACTGGAAAGATGTGAGTGGAGGTCGATATGGAGCAATTGCACTCAAAGGCGATAATTATGATGTATACGGTTGGGGAGTGAATCAAAATGGCTGGTTAGGTACAGGGGATACAAATGATGTTCCCATTATTCCAAGCGAACCTACTATAACAGGTCCATATAGTAGAGTTGTGACCGGTAATAACAACACTGCATTCCTGATCGAATAGATTGACAAAAAACAGACATTCAGGTACTATAGTGCTATAGAAATCACGTAAGATAGCGGATTTATGGCAGTTCCAAAGAAGCGAATGACCAACACCCGAACAGGGAAGCGGCGATCTCATCATGCTCTTAAGAATGTTGAGTCTCTTGCACATGGTACTTCACACCGACTCAAGAAGTTCTTTGCTCGAAAGAGTGGAGCTTCTGTACAAAACGAAGGGTAGTCTATCAGACTAGCCTTTTTTTGTCACACCAGGTATAATAATCGTAACTAAGTAACAGTCTACTACAATGGCGAATCGGCACCTTTTGCGATCCACTGCAATGCAAACTCTGTACGAAATTGATGTTACCAATCGATGGGAAGCGGAAAACCTTTGGGAAGTTATAGGAGATTCCATCGATCGACTTGGTCAGGGAATTACCGACCTATCTTACTTAAAAGAAGTCCTATCCGGGATTTTAGGAAACAAACAAACAATTGATGACCTGATCGGAAAACATGCTACCGGGTGGTCAGTAGAGACAATTGCTCCGGTTGAGCGAAATATCCTTCGGGTAGCCGTATATGAAATGGCAATCTATCGAGACGAAGATATTCCACCCAAGGTATCTATCAACGAGGCTATTGAACTCGGGAAAACTTTTAGCGGAAAACCAGCGGGGA
>CAJXTH010000027.1 GCA_913060955.1 uncultured bacterium
CAGTGATATCATAGGAACAATTCCCGATTGAGCCAGGACCGACAAGTGTAGGGTTTGATTGAACAATATCTAATACCTCCTCTCGACAATTAATTGCATCTTGTTCCAAAGTCACACGAACACCCTGCACTTCTGCGATATCAACAGTACTCATTCCCAATCCAAACGAAGTAATCACCACACCGAGAGCAACAGTGAGAACGATAGAAACCGTAAGTATAGAAACGTATCCGTTAGCGAAGTGAGGTGACATAGGTTTGTTGATATTGAATACTTGAAAGTGCTGTTCCCGGAGCATATTCGAGGTTAAACTCTAGAGATGCAATTCCTGGCCCTCCTAAATGATCCACCGAAAACCCCTGAACCGATACCGTAGCGGGAGACAATACGACCGTTCCAAGTGTGGAAGATTCTTGCAATTGTCCTCCCACAACTTGGTAGGTATAGAGAACCCCGCCATCAGTTATCTCGAGGATCGATGACTGAGTTCCAACTGTCGGCGAAACTATTTCTCCTTCTGACATCCGATAGTTCAGATAGTCTTGAAGTGCAATTACCGAGTCATTTACTTCTGAAATGGCAATTGTTTTTTCCCGAGAAGTAATTACCCCAATATACAAGCTTGTTGAGACTCCAATTACGGTCCCAATCAGGGATAGTCCGAGCAGGACTTCTAGTAATGACATTCCGGATCGCATCATAAGAACAATAAATTAGTATCCTGACTCCCATCATCGTAGTAGGATATCCAGTATAACAACCTTCCAGACATATTGGCGCTGAACCGAAAATCAACTTCATGTGTCCCGGTAATACTTGAATCATTAATGTCCAGGAACGTTCCAGAGGATCGGTTTCCTGCCCATACCGCTGGAGTATCGAATCGTACCTGCCGAATATTGCGCCCAAAACTTCCGAACCAATACACCCGTACAGCCACTAATTCAATCGCACAGCCAGAATTGGTATTTGTATACTCAATCCCCTCAAGCCAGCGGTTACCATTCGATAAACTTACATTCGTGGTGTTAATATCTATATCCAAACTCGCCAGTCCACAACTGGGCGCAAAAGATGCTTCCCAGTCTTGAAAAATAAGCTCTGTACTGACTTCTCCCGATCGACCGAGAGAACCACCCCAAGAGACAGTTATCTCTGCTCGTCGTGTTTCTGGATCAATCTGAGTCAAGGTAATTTCTCGAGTATACTCCCCAATCGTCTCAGAACCCGAACTTAATCCAATACCCGAAGAAAAATCCAATCCATACACTCCGTCGGCATATGACGATACCCCACTAAATTTCAATTCATCTAAACTATCGATTGCCTGATTCATATACTCATACCCTTGAGTTCTCTCTGACTGAACTGCCAGTACACGCTGATACTCAACCAAACTCGAGAATAGCCCCATCGAAATAATCCCTAACAAGCTTATTGCTAGCAAGACCTCTAACAGAGAGAACCCCTTCTGTCTATTACTCCAATAATCCATATTGATTCACTCCAATTATTGTAGACCCTAAATCGAGCCCATTGTCTGAGGTAAGTCCAGTTCCCTGTTCGAACGTAACCTGATTGATCGGGAAGTCCATAAACGTAACCTCTTGGACAATATCAAATGACTGATCTCGAGTTGCAAAAGAGTCGCCAAGAAACATCACTATCTGATTTCCTTCCACTCTTACTGACCATTCATCAGCTTGCTTTCCGGTATAGGCATTGCGACGAGCAGTTCTCAGAAGCGACCGTGCCAACGCCTCAGCGTTCCGCTCCGCATTTTGGGCAATAGCAGATACCATAACCGGCATAGAAAACCCAGCCAAAATCCCAACCATACTGATAACCAACAATACCTCCAACAAAGTAAATCCTTTGCTCATACGCCTATTCCTTGAATTACTGAATACATTGGACCAATCAAGGCATAGGCCAGCACCAAGACAGCTGCCCAAACAATAATGAGAATTACTGGCTCCATAATACTTGGGAGGCGTTTCATCAATTCAGACAACCGAGCCTCATATCGATTTCCAATATGGTCGAATGTTTTCGTAAATGATCCCGACCGCTCTGCAAAAACAACCATGGTAACCACCTCTCGGGGAAACAACTCTCCAAATTCCGGAATACGTTCAGCTGCCTCTCGAATGGAATTTCCCTCTCGAATGAGCTGTTCTTTTTTTCGATACAACTCTCGATATCGCTTTAATTGAGTAGTCTCACCCAATAACTGGAGGGAATCAGTTAACGAATATCCAGCCTGTAATAAATTGGACATGGTGTACCCCATTCGGGAACATTCGTAATATCTCACAATTGTAGAAATCACAGGAAGTCGTAAGAGTAGCGACTCTCCCCATTGTCTTGTATCCTCTCTCCGAAATAACATCCAATATCCCACACCACCGGTAGCAATAACGAGTAATAGAACCCACAATCCATATGTTGCAATCCAATTACTCATTGCCACAACAATCCGAGTCTGGAGTGGAAGATCAACTTCTAACTCGGTAAACACTCCTACCACACGAGGAATTACAAACCAAACAACTAATACACCTAAAATAGCCGTTAACATCAAAATAAACAATGGGTAGCCAAGTACAGAAAAAACCTTGGAGCGTAGGGCAATATTCTTCTCTTCATTTTGGAGCGCTAACTGTAGGTTTTCCTGAAGTGATCCACTCTCCTCTCCAATCCGTAATAACGAAACGACCTCTCGCGAAAATAGGTCCTGTTCTTGAAAAGAACTCCAAATAAAGTCGCCCGACTCAATATTTGTAACAACCCGTCTAAGCTTCTTTGCAACTTCCTCATCCTGAACCAAATGCGACACTTCAACGATGCACTGTGTCAGAGGCACCCCAGACTCATAAAGGGTACATATATTCTCAAGGGCATAAAAGGCACTATTCTGTCTGCGAAACATGGTGTTTCTCGTTAATCTGTTTTGGAGGTTTCACGACACGCAATAGTTCCTCAAACGTGGTAACTCCCTCAATTACCTTAGAGATCCCATCCTCGAACATCGACTCACCCAAATACTTTTCTGAAATATACATACCTCGAGAGACATCCTCAGTAAGTTGTGCTTGGACTTCTGGAGTAACTTCTAATACTTCGAAGACAGCTGTCCGCCCCTTGTACCCAGAATACCCACACTCTTGACACCCTTTTCCATAAAATAAACTCATTGAATCTTTTGTGAGATACTGATCCAGAGCAGGAATCGATGCAATGAGTTCTGATCGAGTAACCTGCTTACTCACTCGACATGCATCACAAATTTTTCGCACCAATCGCTGAGCAATAATCAAATCTACCGTAGTCCCCAACAAGTACTGCTCTACACCGAGATCATGAAGCCGAGGTAACGTAGCCCGCGCATCATTTGCATGGAATGTAGAAAGAACTAAATGCCCGGTCATAGAAGCATTCGTTGCAATTTCTGCCGTCTGCTGGTCTCGGATTTCTCCCACCAAAATCACATCCGGATCTTGCCGAACAATAGAGCGAAGAGCTTTGGGAAACGTTATATCCTTCTGAATATTTACCTGAATTTGACTCACTCGCGGAATCCGATATTCAACCGGATCTTCAATGGTCATAATATTCACTTCCGGTCGAATCAGTTCTCGAATAGCAGCATACAAGGTAGTTGTTTTTCCAGAACCAGTTGGACCACTCACCAAAATCATTCCAAATGGATTGGACAACACCCTCCGTACGGTTACAAGTGCTTTTTCTGAAAGTCCAAGCCCCTCCAAAGATAGCTGAGACACATACTGCCGCAATATTCTAATAGCAATTTTTTCCCCACCAATAATAGGAACAATCGATATACGCATATCGATAGCCACCCCTGTTTTGGACTGGTATCGTATCGCCCCATCTTGAGTCTCATAATGTTCGTCCAACCGAAGGCTCGCCAGAACCTTGAGTCTATTCACAATATTTGGGTAGAACCGAGATGGAATCACACCAATCTCCTGGAGAACTCCATCTATTCGGAATCGTACCAACACTTCATCATCAAATGGTTCAAAGTGAATATCAGACGCAAATAAGGACAATGCATCTTCAAAGAGTTCATTTACGATTTCTGGTACAACCACATCTCCTTTTTGTAAAATTTCTTGCAATCGATCTGAAAAAGTATTCCGATACACAAAATATTGTTTTTGAACGTCCTCCTGCAAAGAGTACCCCAATCGAATTTCTTTGGAAGGGAAAATATCTGCAATCACCTCTAGGTCTACCCCCTCAGGATCATAACTTGATATTAAAACTGATCTATCTGATTCCTCGACCAAAACCACCTTCTGTCGGTATGCTATTTCCCATGGTAAGCGCGTAACCAAACTTGGCTCTGGAGGACATGAATTTAAATCAACATACGGAATTGAGTAAAACTCAGAAATAGCCTGACCGAGTAGGTCTGGAGTCATACTCCCGGTCAAAACCAAATGCTCCGCCACATCATCAAACGTGACAAGTTGTTCGAAATCCAGAGCATCAAACTCATCCGAACTTAAGTAATGCTGATTTACTAACAGCTCAGCTAACTGCTTTCCTGATATCTTCATAGAGAATGTTTACCTAATTATTCAGGGGTTACCATTTCTACTATTCGACCAACAATATCATTCAGAGGAGTGGTAGCCTTTACCAGATAATCTGTGGCGCCCAAAGCTTTCACACGAGAAATATCTTCCGGTTGACTCAAATTTGATAAAATCAAAACCGGAACGGAGCTCGACTCTACATTCCGGATATGCTCTAATATTTGAAATCCATCCACATAGGGAAGCATCAAGTCTAATACCACAAGCTGAAAGCTCGACGAAAATTGTTCTAGAGCGTCTTGACCATCGTTTGCAATCTGCACCTGAAATCCCTGAGCTTCAAGTTTGAGTCTAAGGGCTTTTGCAAATGGCTTCTCATCTTCACAGATGAGGATGGAGACAGACATGATGGTGTTGTTATTTTTGTATTACCTTATTTATAGGATATCATACTCTTACAATCGAGTTATCCACAAAATAACTTTTATCCTCTCTACGGCTTATACATACAGTAAAGTCACAAATAATATACCCTTATCTATATTCTATCATGTACCTCTTCTACTTTTTATCCGTGTGGTAAGAATCGGGGGAAGGACTCTGATTAGTGGACCGTACTGGGATCGCCTTCAGTCAAATCTCTGACGAGATTTGCTTCAGGCCGGACTCGCGGTGTTCGCCTGCTCGCTTCGCTCACAACTCACACATCGCTCCGTCTTCGATCCCCGCCGGAAGCCAATCAACTTGGCTTCCTACGGACTCACAAACAAAAACACCCCTTCCGGGGTATTTTTATTTGTGGACCGTACTGGGATCGAACCAGCGACCTCACCCATGCCATGGGTGCGCGCTACCAACTGCGCCAACGGCCCGTTTTGCATTGCTATTGTAGCCTATTTTCTCCCCTCTTTCAAGAGAAATGAAAAGGACGTAAATCAGTTGATCTACGCCCTTCTTTTTCAAAAAACATCCGGTAAGAGATGTTCAACTTCTTTCCATGATCTAAAGGGTTTATCGTAAGATTGGTCTTGCGACATGTCCCAAATAGATCGGTCTGACAAAACAATCTTCCACTCCTCCGGGTCTTTTCTGGGACCGTTTTGGAATAAAGACATTGAAAACGGACCCTTTAATCGCTCTACTCGATGCAAAATTTCATAGTCTGATTGTAGAAAATTGAAGGCAACTTCATTTCCCGGAAGACGTTCAAACGACTCAGGCTCAATCCCTTTCAGATACAGATCTTCTCTTTGCCGTTGCTCCACGTAACCATCCCCTGCAAGAATTTTCGCCCACGCCCACTCCACTGGGTGTGAGTGAAGTCCATCTCCGTCTCCTTGATAAAAAACATGTAGCAACATTTTGCCTGTTGCTTTCGGAGGAAGATAAGGTTGAAGATCAATCCTTAAGAGAAACGGGAGCTGCTCCTCTCCTTTTAAGATCAATTTTCCGGGGAAATCGGTCAACTCTTCCAACAGGTATTGCGGTCCTCTTTCTTCACACAAGGAATAGAGTTCTTGTCCTAAGTGCACCCGGTTTAAGTTTGGTTGTTGTAAAAGTTCTGCAATGTTCATTCCTCGTCTCCTTGAGACTCGCTACACCCTCAATCTACCACCTCTTTATCTTCTAGGCAAGTCAAATCCTTGGTATAATACACCTATAATCATTTATACCTTGAATATGTCAAACCGAACTACATTTGGAGTTATCGCACTTGCCCTGGGTGTGCTTTGGCTTCTTGCAAACTTTGAGCTTATCCAATTCCCTGGATTTTGGGGAGTTGTTTCTGTAGGGTTCATTGCCTTGGGGGCTTGGCAGTTGGTTGCTTCGAACTTCCGAGAAGTTGGTGGAGGGCTTACCTTCCTTACCTTAGGAACCGTAATTGGACTTCTCCAACTTGACGTTATTAGTGGATCTGACATTGCCCGGATCTTTTGGCCAGCAGTATTAATTATCGTTGGACTTACTATTCTTCTAAACCGAGGAGGTGCCCCGAAAGGATCATCACAAGATTCTGATACACGACGACTTAATATTGCTCATGTCTTTGGTGGGGGAAAAGTTGTGAATACCTCGAATGACTTCCAAGGAGGAGAAGTTGTGAATCTCTTCGGAGGGGGAACCATTGATCTAACCCAGGCAGAGGTTAGCAACAAACCGGCTCGCATTGCGGTTACCGTTCTCTTTGGTGGATCAGACCTAAAACTTCCAGAATCATGGAATGTCGAGAATCGAACGTTTGCGCTCTTTGGTGGAAGCGACGACAAGCGAAACCAGGCCAAGGTTGAAAGTGCTGATCATACTCCCGACCTCATTATTTCTGGTATTGTACTCTTTGGTGGACTTGATATTAAGTAGTACCATCTACTCTATACTCAAAAAGTCCCTTCGCACTGGAGGGACTCTTTTGATATAATTATATCCAAGGTTATACATGATCTTGGGCTGATCTTTACCAACAAGGAGGATATCAATTATGGCGACTTCATCGAGCCGCCGTAACCACTACACCATACGAGCTATCCCGACAAAAGTGCAGGGACATACATCATGTGGCCTTCCAGATGATTGACACGAATATGATTCGTTGCTCGAGGCTCGTATGGCACGATTGCTTATTCAACAGAAAATACCGTTCACCCCTCACGTGAAGTTTCAATGCTTTAATCGTGAAGGAAAACAATTTGAATATACTGTTGATTTTCTCTTGAGATCTCCTCAAAAGTTTGCCGGGATTTCTCCCATTGTAACTGCCCTGGAAGTAAAAGGGCGACTGAGAAAAAAGGACATTCTTCGTAATGACGCTCTGGAATATTGCCACCGGGTTAAATGTTGGATCGTTCTGGAACCACACATTGAGATGTGGGAACGCGAAAGCCTGTTCTGGAACACTTCGGACTTTTAACAGTAAAACCAAAAATGAAAACTCTCCCCAAGATATATTTCTTGAGGAGTTTTCTTTTAACCAGTCAGCAATATCCTCAACACTTTTTGATTCATTTATAATCTCAACTAAAAAACTTCTAGCTTCATCATAATGAAGATTCAAATAATAACCTGATTTTTTTAAAATCTTCTTCTATTTTTTGCTTAAGATTTTTTTAAAATCTTTTTCTTAATCTTTTTGTCTTTCTATTTACTTTATTATTATTTTTTTTAATCTTTTTTGAATTACTTTTTTTTCTTAGATTTTTCTTAACTCTTTTTTTGTTCTTTTTGCTTAAATTTTTCTTATTTGTTTTATTTTTATTTTTATTTTTATTTTTTTTACTTTTCTTATTTGTTTTACTTTTGTTTTTTCCACCACCAACACTCATATTCATTGAATTAAAATATACTTCGAAATCTTCTGCTGTTCTATTACCATTATATTCTTTTTTCTTATTTCCACCTACCATTTCAAATATAGTTGGATACCCTAAAATATCTCTATCACAGTTAACACGATTTATATAATCACTATTTACACGAGCAATCATTTTTTCAAGCGATTTTGGTGATTTCATTGAATGTTTCATTCCATTTCTCTCTAAATTCTTTTCAAACTTATTCCATTCTGGTTTCATTATTTCACAGTGTGGACAACCATCCATATAAAATAATACCAAGGCATGTGCATCTTGTATAGAATCATTAAAGTCTTCTAAAGCTTTATCATTATTTACGTGAATTATTTTCATATTTTTCATATTTTTATTATCTTATATATAGTTCATTATAAAAAGATTTTTACATTAATTTTGTTTTTTTGATTTGTTTTTTTTGATTTGTTTTTTGATTTGTTTTTATTTTTTAGAAAGAAGTAGAGAGAAATAAAGTTAAGTAGAGATAAATATTGAAAAATAGAGAGAAATGGAAAGAAATAAAGAGAAAAAATATAATATAGTATTTTTATATATTAAAAAAACATTCTATAAATAACAATGAATACATTCAATACTATATATAGTAAAAACTTTTATATTTTATTAATTATTGGTATAGTCTTCTTAATAGGATTTATCTTTGTTACCAATTATTCAACAACTGATATTATTGAAGGGTTTAG
>CAJXTH010000028.1 GCA_913060955.1 uncultured bacterium
GGGGGTGAAGTTAATTCTTAAATAAGGGTCTCCCACAGGAGGCGGTAAAATAAGTGGGATAAAATCTCTTAGATATGAAAAAAAATATATAAAAAACGGCAAGATTTCAGAAGAGAAATTCAGAGTACTTTTGAAGTGTATTCATTGGATGAAACAGCAAAAAATGTATCAGTCATTGTAGGTGTTCATGTCAATACAGTTGAAAGAATCTGAATTCAGTTTCAATCATCGACACGAAAAGCTTTATTTGGTTCTCTTAAAATATATTTGTCAAAATACCCTCTAACTTCTCTCTGTTCTGTGAGAGGCCGAAGTTTATAAATCATTCTCGAAATTAGCTATTGTAAACAATAACCATTATGGAAGACAAAAAAACATGGTACACGGATGAGTCTGGTCAACAAGTCGAAAAGTCTGACTCGATCCGAGCATTTATCATAAAGAATGGGCACGTATTACTTATTCCGAACGAACACACTAGAGAGCTATCTATTCCAGGAGGCACGTTAAAACGCGATGAAACACATTTGGAATGTCTCAAACGAGAATACGTTGAGGAAGTTGGAGATAACCCACAAAACCTTATCGTAGGGGACCATCCGTTTTATGAGAAAGATGTTATTTTTAAATCCCCAACTAAGGACAAGATTAAACACCAAACGAGAATTTACTATGCTTGTACTTTACAGAGAGATCCATCGGCTGATTTGAACGTCACCTGGATTCCGATTGAAAAAGTTTCAACCATCCTCACCCGAGATTATCAACGCGAAATGATAGCGGAATATCAAAAAATCACCCAGTAACGGGTGATTTTTCGGGTGAGATCCTTACTTGGTCTCGAGAGCTTTCATTACCTGTGCTTTCTTTCGAGAAGCGGTGTTTGGCTTGATTACTCCTTTTTTGGCAGCTTTGTCAATTGCTTTGTAGGCTCGAGGAACGATTTCCTCAGCTTTCTTGGCGTCGGTTGCTGCTAGGGTGTTGAGCTCCTTGATGGTCTCTTTCATGACTCGCTTGACTGTGTTGTTCTCAGTTCGTCGCTTCAGAGATTGTCGATGAGCCTTTTTTGCAGATGATGTAATAGGCATGGGTCAATCTTTATCGGGTAACGTATGGAACAATAGAGAGGAATCGAGCTCGCTTGATTGCATTTGCGAGGTCTCGTTGGTGTCGAGTCTTGGTTCCGGTTCGTCGTCGGGCCACAATCTTGGCTTGTGGTGACATGAACATTTTCAAGGTGTCTGCGTCCTTGTAGTCAATCTCAACGTTGTTGGTTGAGAAGTAACATACCTTGGGTGCTTTCTTCTTGGTTCGTCGCATAGGTAGTACGTGTTTGGGCTAATAATTAAAATGGAATTTCTTCGAGATCGATTTCGTCTTCGTCGAGGTCCACGGTTGGGAGTTCTTCCTGTTGCTGTGGAGCTTGGCGTCGATTTTGTGGGGCAGATTGTCCTCCTCCGTATGATGAGCTTCCTCCTCGTGAGCCTCCTCCAGAGTTTGCTCCTTTGGGTCCCATTTGGAAGTTCTCAATAATGATCTCAGTCTTGTACTTCTTCTGTCCATCTTGGGCTTCCCAGGATCGAGTCTGAAGTCGTCCTTCTACCATCATCATTGATCCCTTTCGGAGGTATTGACTGATAATCTCAGCTTGCTTTCCGTAGGCCACGATGTTGTGGTACTCGGTTTGCTCTTGCCGGTTTCCGCTCTTGTCAGAGTAGGATCGGTTGGTGGCAAGTCCGAAGTTTGCGACGGATGATCCACTGGGGAGGCTTTTGAGTTCGGGGTCTTGGGTAAGGTTCCCGATGATGTAGACTTTGTTTAAGTACATACGGTTTTGGTTTATTTGCTTGTGAAATCGATCAAGGTGCGAAGAGATTTCGTGTTAGGCGCTCTTTCGAGTTCGTCGAGGCTTCTTTTCTTCAGTTGCTTCTACTTCTTCCAGTACTTGCTCTGCTTTTGCTTCTTCAGCAGTCTTTGCTTCGACTGGTGCAAGAGGGTTGAAGTCTTTTACCACGAGGAATCGAAGGATTTCTGCTTCTCGGCTCAAGGTTTGGTCGAGCTCAGGAAGGTTGGTTCCATCGATATCGAAGAGCATGGTGTAGTAGTACCCTTGTCGATAGTGCTTGATAGGGTAGGCGAACTTTCGGAGGTTGTTCTCGTCGGTTCCTCCTCGTTCTACTGAGAAGGTTCGCTCGACTGATTGCATGGATCCTCCAAGAGCCTTGATGTGATTCTCTACGGTTTTGTTGACTGCGGTTTGTTCTTCGGTAGTCAACTCCGGCTTGAGAATGTAAGTGATCTCGTATGTCATAGGTGCAATTACTGATAGTAATGAGTGCGTCTGTAGATACTGGAGCCGAGGCTCCCAAACGCGAAGGTGGTCGTAACTTGTGCGAAGTTATGAGTATTGTATGATATTTAAGCCAAAAATGCAAGTATGGGAGTCGACAAAAGATCCGTCTCGACGTACTATTGAGATAAATAAGAATAGACTATGAAATTTTACCAGTATTGTGCTAAGTGCGGACAGCGATATAGTGACTTCCAGATTCAAGAAATGAAGCAGGGAGTGTCACGAATCAAATGTGAGTCTTGTGGGCTTGCGATTTATAATAATCCGCGCATGGCCGTGGCTGCAATCTTGGTTCGTGACGGACAGTATCTGATGAGTCGTCGGGGAATTGAACCATTTCGCGGAACACTCGATGTAGCCGGAGGATTTTGTGACTATGGAGAAGATTCTTTAGAATCGCTCCAACGTGAACTGAAAGAAGAACTAAACTTAGACGAATCCACCTATGATATTCGAGGCATCTTGGGAACCATGCATAATTGGTATAACAACGGCGGTCGAGAAGAGGAGCAGTACAGCGTAGGTACCGTTTTTTACGTATTAGAAACCGAACGAGAAGACTTTGAAGTCCTCGATGATGTCTCTGGGTATGAATGGATTCCCCTCGGGACCGTTTCCGAGGATATTGGATTTCCGGAGCTGAAAGTATTTTTGACCGAGTACATGGATCAGTTGGTTGAGATTGCTGGGTAGATAATGAATGCCATCCTGAATTTTTAACGACCGAAGGTGGTTATTTCAGGATCTTGAGTTATGGAACCGCAAGGGTTCCGCTACAAAAGGGGCTACCCAATACAGGTTTGAATCAGGGACGTATATTTTCGTAGCGGCGACCTCCGTGTCGCCATGACAAGATCCTCAATCAAGTTGAGGATGACAAGGGGGTTTTATGACAAAGATTCCGAAACGAGTTCAGAATGAAAGGAGTTTACACGTTGAACTTAAAGTGACACACATCACCGTCTTGGATGATGTACTCTTTTCCTTCTTGCCGCAGTTTGGCGTTTTGCTTGGCACCTTGCTCGCCCCCAAATTCTACAAAATCGTCATACGAAATAATATCAGCCATGATAAATCCTCGCTCAATGTCTGAGTGAATTGTTCCCGCAGCTTGGGGGGCCTTGGTTTCAAGAGTAACCGTCCAGGCTTTGGTTTCTTTGGGTCCCGTAGTAAAGAATGAAACCAGATCAAGCAATTTGTATCCTTCTTGGATCAGTACATCAAGTCCGCTCATGTCTCGTCCAAGCATCTCCAAGAACTCAGCTTGTTCTTCTGAATCCATGGTCGCAATCTCGGATTCGGATTTTACTGAAAGCGGAATAACGGTCTCTCCCTCCAAATATGGATGGGCAGACGCGTCAAAGGTATAGGTCTCATCAGTATTGGCCAGATACATCATGGGCTTGGCAGTCAGGAAGTTGTATCCCTTGATTAGCTCAAGTTCGTCTTCCGAAAGATCGAGGTCTCGGATTGGTGTTCCGGCTTGGAGGCCAGCTAAGACTTTTTGGAGTACTGGGAGTCGTTCCAGAGATTCTTTATCTTTAGTTTTGGCTTTCTTTTCGATCTGAGGAACATTTTTCTCGACTTGATCTAGATCAGCAAGCAACAGCTCAGTATTTATAATCTCGGCATCATCAGCTGGGCTAACGCGGTTTTCTACGTGAGTAACGTCCCCGTCCTCAAAGACACGAATCACATGACAGATTGCATCTACTTCTCGAATATTTGATAAGAATTTGTTTCCGAGACCCTCTCCTTTGGAAGCTCCCCGAACCAAACCAGCAATATCAATAAACTCGATAGTGGTCGGCAAGACTTTTTCGGACTTGGAAAGCTTGGCCAGAGTATCAAGACGAGTGTCTGGTACTGCTACCGTCCCGACGTTGGGTTCGATTGTACAAAAGGGATAATTCTGGGCATCGACCTGTTTTTTGGTCAATGTTGCAAAAAGGGTTGATTTTCCAACGTTGGGAAGACCGACAATTCCAATTGATAAGGCCATTGAGATAATGCTTAATTCTAGACTCCAGTGTACGGGAAAAGCGCTGTTTTATCAAGTTGACGCAGATGGGCAGAGACTGATAGACTAAAGATAAGCTAACATCAAAATGGTATGAAAGATCGCATGTCAAAATACCAGTTCAATCAAGTGCTCAGTCGGACGGGATTTTCCCGATCCAATGGTGCTAATAGCGACCAGAAGAAAGAATACATCAAGGCTGTCTTTGATGATACAATGGATCGCTGGGGAGATGGGCGCGAAAACATCACCAAGCAAGAACTTAACGAGCGTATCCAGTTCCTGCGCAAAAACCGGCGAGACATCTTGTCCGATCAAGATATCGACCGCCTCGCTCAAAAGATTAAACCTAAGTTATAGAATATGTACGCAAAAGATGTTTACTTGGAAGTGAAAGGATCAGTACCCCAATGGATGAAAGAGAAGTTTAAAAAAGCTTTGTATGAATCAGCCGGAGGCGAATACGGAAATGTCCAATCGTATCAAATGAAAACGCTTGTCCAAAAGTTATCAAACATTCAGGGCGTTAATTGGGCTCAGGCTGAACAGCTTGCCAGATTAGTTCAAGCAAAGATTTAATTAAAATATGACCCGCGAAGAAGCTGATCAGCAGATGCAGGAATTGCGAGAATTGTGGTCCCAGGTAGAATCTGGGACCGACTTTCGTGCTCTAGAAGATCGAGTTTCCCAGCTGACCACAGCTTCTCAAGACCCCAACCTCTGGGATGATACCGATCATGCTCAGCAGGTTATGAAAAAGTTGGCTCGAGCTCAAGAGAAGTACACAGCACTTACTGAAACATCAGAAACTCTTGAAGTAATCCAAGAAATGATTCAGGAGTCGGAAGATCAGGTTTCCGAAGGCGTTTCAGCTGAACTTAACAGTATTCGGCCAATTGTCGAGCGATTGTGGCAAGAGCTCTTTTTTACCGGAGAACACGATGAGGGCAATGCGATTATCTCGATCCAAGCCGGAGCTGGGGGAGTGGACGCCCAAGACTTCGCCGAGATGATCACCCGGATGTATTCTCGCTTCGCCGAGCGTCGAGATTTTACGGTAGATGTGGTAGAATATGTACAAGGCGCAGAGGCTGGAATCAAACGAGCCATGCTCATTGTCAGAGGAGATTTTGCCTACGGGATTATGCGACACGAGCGCGGGGTGCACCGACTGGTTCGAGTGTCACCATTTAACGCTGCGGGACAGCGTCATACCTCGTTTGCTATGGTGCAAGTTCTTCCGGAACTTCCCGAAATCTCAGAGCGCGAAATCGAAATCAACCCCCAAGATCTCAAAATCGATGTCTACCGGTCCCAAGGGGCTGGGGGGCAGAGTGTCAATACAACTGATTCAGCGGTACGAGTCACACATATTCCAACCGGAATTGTGGTGGCCATCCAAACAGAGCGGTCTCAGTTGCAAAACAAAACCTTGGCACTTTCGATCTTGAAAGCAAAACTCTGGGAGAAAAAACAGCAAGAGCACGAGCAAGAAAAGTCCGAACACGTCGATGATGTCTCGATCTCTTGGGGAAATCATATTCGATCCTACGTCCTAAACCCCTACAAAATGGTCAAAGACCTGCGGAGTAACTATTCAACCTCCAACGTAGAGCAGGTTCTGGACGGAGACCTTGATGACATCTTGACCTCTGTACTTCTATCGTTCAAATCCTAATACGAAACACCAATGATCCTGTTCAAAAATGTAGAAAAGACGTACGGAGACGACTCCTACGCCTTGAAAAATATCAATATCAAAATCGAAGACGGAGAATTTGTGGTTCTCGTTGGCCAGAGTGGAGCGGGAAAGTCAACCATTATGAAGCTCATCACTGGTGAGGAGACTCCTAGTACTGGAGAAGTATATCTGGGTAAAACTCGAGTTGACCGACTCCGATACAAAGATCTCCCTGATCACCGAAAAAAACTGGGAATCATTTTCCAGGACTTTAAGCTGCTTACCCAAAAAACTGCCTACGAGAATATCGCCTTTGCCATGGAGATTTTGGGAAAAGATCCCCTCGAAATCCAGCGCAAAGTCCCTCGATTTTTAAATATTGTGGGAATGGGATCCAAAGCCAACAAATTCCCCGCCCAAATGTCGGGAGGAGAGCGACAGCGAGTAGCGATTGCCCGAGCTCTGATCAACGAGCCAGCCGTCCTCCTGGCCGACGAGGCAACCGGAAACCTGGATGTATTTAACAGCTGGGATATTGTGAATCTTTTACTCAAAATTAACGAACAGCTCAAAACGACTATTGTCTTTGCTACTCACAACAAAGAGGTCGTAAACAGTATCAACAAGCGTGTAATTAGCCTCGACAAAGGACAGATCATCAGAGACAGCGTCGAAGGAAAGTACATTATTTAACCTCCACCTATGAAAGTCTTTCTCCTCAACATATACCGAAGCATCAAATACGGATTCCAAAACTTTGGACGAAACGTGTTCCTCTCAATTGCGACCACCAGTATCCTGGTGCTGACCTTGTTTGGACTTGGGTTCTTTATTATCATCAACCAAATTAGCACCGAGGCCCTCCGAAGCATCGAGTCAAAAGTGGACTTTAACATCTATGTTGCAGAAAACGTTCCCCAAGACACGCTCTCTGCCTTTACGACCTATGTCGAAAACCTCGAAGAAGTCCAGACGGTGCAGGTAATCTCGAAAGAAGAAGCGACCCAGCTCTTCCAGGAGCGATTCCAAGACAACCCAAACTTGCTCACCGCCTTTCAGCTGTTGGACTCAAACCCGCTTCCGGTCACCATCCGAGTCCAAGCTGTAAGTTCTCAGGACTACACCCAAATTTGGGATCAGGTCCAACAGTACCCTCAGTTTGCAGAAGTTGTAGAATCATCTGACTTTGACGAAGACCGAAGCACCGCTCGAGAAACAATCGATCGACTCAACAGCATTGTTTCAACGGTCCGAAGTATCGGTATCAGTGTGATCATCGTACTTGCTATTATTGCGGTACTAGTCACCTACAACACAGTCAGATTGACGATGTACTCATATCGAAATGAGATCGAAATCATGCGACTGGTCGGAGCCAGTGATAATCAGATCAAAGGCCCATTTATCGTCGAGGGAATCCTATTTGGAGTATTTGGAACCTTTGTAGCATTCCTGATCTTATTCATTGTTGTTTTCGGAATCTCAGAACCCGTCAAAAACTTCATCGATGGATCTCAGTCAATCTCAGAATACATGCTCAACCACGCTCTATTTATCATTATTGCCAAATTGGTTGTAGGAATTTCACTGGGAGTTGGATCGAGTTTGATTGCGATTAACCGATATCTCAAAGTCTAATTACGGATTTCTCGTTTGGCGAATTTCTGCGTTGTTTTCGTCGTAAACCCTTGTCCAATATGCTAGATATTGCTCAAGAGTATTACTCCTCAACGCCTTGAACTACGCCAAACGAGAAATCCTATAAAAGTAAATCAAATAAAAAACCTCCGAGAGTGATCGGAGGTTTTTTGACACTGATTCTGAGGAATTCACTCAGCAACTGCTTTCAAAATCTTGGCCACGTGTTCCTTTGGCTTTACCTTCTTGAAGTGATGCGTCACAACTCCATCTGCATTTATCACAAATGAATCTCTTTGTGTTCCCATGTATTTCTTTCCAAACATGGATTTCTCGACCCAGACCCCGTACTGCTCAACAACAGTTTTTTCACTATCTGCCAAAAGCGGAAAGTTCAGATCATGTTTTGCCACAAACTTTTTGTGAGACTCTACCGGATCAGTACTAATTCCTAATACCTGAATACCAGCATCAGTAAGCTCATTCATGGAATCTCGAATACCTTCAGCCTGAACAGTACATCCAGGAGTCATATCCTTGGGATAAAAGTAGATCACTACGGTTTTCCCTCGATAATCTGATAAGGAATGTTGCTTTCCATCTTGGTCTGGAAGCGTAAACTCTGGAGCCGGTTTTCCTAGTTCAATCATTTCATTATGCTTAGTTTTTGCCTTTCGCCTCTTTATTATACCAAATGCTTGACGCCATGAATCTTTTTTTATACAATAAACCAGTAAATCCGCGATAGCTTTTATCTTCCGAAGGAAGACAGCGGTAACTACCTACGGTAGTCAAGGAGCAGCCCCGTGTCTATGTATTCGTGTATGCAATCGTAAACATTCAAACTCGAAGAATTTACGTTGGCATTACAAAGAATCCAGATACGAGATTATCTGCTCA
>CAJXTH010000029.1 GCA_913060955.1 uncultured bacterium
CGAGCTACTTGGGCCGGAACTCTTCGACAGATGGGACGAGAATGGGTAACTCCATTTGATGCGGAAGCAAACGTAGACGCAATGGCTTGGAAGATTGCTCACGGTGGTATTCGGGCATGGGATGCTTCGAAATCTAAGTGGGCCAAATAACCACAAAAAGGCGGGAGAAATCCCGTCTTTTTTGGTACTGATCTTATTGCGATATCACCCTTTTTCTCGTATAATAGTGATAACTACAAGATTATCCGGATGTGATGAGTAACAAAAACCTAATACGATTGAATAAGGTCACCAAGTATTTTGACGTACACGTGCGGGCACCCAAGAAAGATTCCGGACAGATGGATGGCTTCCAGAGTATGAAAAAGGTTAAATACCCTGCCCTCTCAAATGTTTCGTTGGATATTGAACAAGGAGATTGGATTGGAATTATCGGAAAAAACGGAAGCGGAAAATCTACCTTGATGAAAATGATCGCCGGAGTCCACGAACCAGACAAAGGTGAGCTCGAAATCGACGGGTCTGTGCTTCCCTTTTTTGGTCCTGACGAAGTCTTACATCCGGAGGGACGAGCAGAGGACGCGGTCATGGTAAAGGCAATGCAGGTTGGACTTCCTCGAGCAGAGGCCCAGAAAATTTACCAGAATATTATTCGATTCTCTGAACTTGAAGATTTCACTTCCCAAAAGATCAAATTCCTTTCATCCGGAATGAAAACCAGACTGTTACTAGGACTCATGCTGAATATCAACGCTGATATTTATTTGTTTGACGAGATTCCGTCTACGACAGACCTAGTGTTCCAGGAAAAAGTCATCAATCGGCTTCATAAGCTCCGAAAGATGGGGAAAACCGCTCTATTGGTGAGCCACAATATGGACGAAGTCCGCGAATATTGTAAAAAGTGTATTCTTCTTCACGAAGGACAGGTCATTGCCTACGATGACACTGACACCATCCTCCGAATGTACACCCAAATCTAACCAAAAGATCGACTCTCCTATTCCTGGCTGAGTCGATCAATTTCTCGTTTGAATCCTTTGATGGTCTTAAAGTCCCGATAAATCGAGGCGAATCGAATGTAGGCTACCTCATCAAAGTCTTTCAAGTGTCGGAGAACTACTTCTCCGATTTTTTTGGAGGTAAGTTCTTTGGGGTCCTTTTTCATGAGATCCACTTCGATTCTGAGGCAAAGATCTCGGATTTTTTCTTTGGTTACGGGTCGTTTTTGCAAAGCAAAAGTAAGCCCTTTCATAAGCTTTTCGGTGGAATACCGCTCTTTGGCACCACTTCGTTTCACCACCATAAGGTCCAGGATTTCTCGAGCCTCGGTGGTCGTAAATCGGTAGCCACATTTTTCACACGTCCGGCGTCTCCGAACAGCTAATCCTTCTCGGGAAACACGAGAGTCGGAAATTCGAGTATCATCATGCAGACATCGCGGGCATTTCATATCGGTATTGATGTTAGGGGTTATTTTCTATGACTTCCTTTGAGGAATGGATATATAATGACTGGAGCAACTGTCCAAAATATTCGGAAGGCTTCTCGAGAGAACAATGATTGCTCAACAAAGGCACCGATGGTCCCTCCTCCCAGTGACATGTATTGGAGCACTTGCGAGAGAACAAGTCCAACCACAGAGATACCAAATACAATATTCAGCCACAAAGGTTTTTTGGAAATAATAATAGTTTTTCCTACTGGAGAAATATGAAGCACCCAATTCAGGAGAAGAGTAAGTCCCGCAAACAAGACCAAGGCCCCTGGTAACGGCCCGACAGATCCTACTCTCCACGGAAAGACATCAGCAAAGAAGCCTCCCAAATAGAGGGCAACCGAAAAAATGACAATATTTTTCACTCCGTTTTTCCAAATATAGACAGAAAGGCCTACGACAAGGACAATCGTCAGAATAAGATCCCCTGAAAGTGAGGCCGGTGTGACCCGATCAAAGAGTGTTTCGATATTCATTTTTGCGGTTTGTTCTCTGGTTGTATTTAGTATACCACTAGAGTCCTTCTTTTTGGAGTTCTTTGATCAGATTTTTTTGTTTTCGGGAAAGATTAGTTGGAGTCTGAGCCCGAAGGGTCACGTACATATCTCCTAAACCACGGCCATGCAAGCGATGCATTCCTTTTCCTCGTAACCGAAAGACTTCTCCCGATTGCGTCTGTTTTGGTACCGTAAGTGTTACTTCTGAGTCAATTGTCTCTACTTCTACTTTTCCTCCGAGCACAAGTTTACTGAACGGAATATCAATGGTCTGATAGAGATCTTCTCCTCGGCGTTCAAATTGAGAACTATTCTCAACAGTTACTGTTACATATACATTCCCTGGTCGTCCACCATGCGGAGCAGCCTCTCCTTTTCCCGGAATCTCCAGGGTCTGCCCGGTAGACATTCCGGCAGGGATCGAAATTTCCAAATCTTCGTTCTTTTGATTGACCCCATCTCCTCCACATACGGTACAATTCTTTTCCGGAATTGTACCCTTTCCGTGACATGTCGAACAGGTTTCTCGTTGGGCAAAGGTTCCCAGCATGGTTCGTACCTGTCGGGTAATAGTTCCTTGACCATCACAGGTTGGACAGGTTTTGGTTCCTGATCCAGGTTCGGCCCCTGATCCGTGGCAATGATCACATTCTGCCTGCTTGGTAACAGAAATGGTTTTTCGGACTCCCTCGTGCGCTTCTTTGAGAGACAAGGTAACTTCCAGATGGATGTCCCGTCCCCGCTGAGTTCGGCCCTGAGACCGTCCCCCACCAAAAATGTCTGAAAACACATCTTCAAACCCTCCAGCACTTCCTCCAGAGAAATTAAATCCACCTTGACCGAATAAGTCAGAAAAATCGAATCCTTGACCAGAGAATCCTCCCGCTCCCCCACCAGCTTGGTCAAACGTTGATCCAAACTGATCATACTGCGACTTCTTTTGTGGATCAGATAAGACCTGGTAGGCTTCGTTTACCTCTTTGAACTTTGTCTCATCTCCACCTTGCTTGTCCGGGTGATATTTATGAGCAAGTTTTCGGTAGGCTTTTTTGATCTCCTGAGCTGAGGAGCTCTTGTCTACTCCAAGAATTTCATAGTAATTCTTTGCCATGTCTTGCGTGTTTAATCTTTGAGATACTCCTATTCTAGCGCAGTAGCAATCAAATGTGAAGAGTGCTAAAAAGTATAACTTGTCCGAGTTTTTTCCTCAGTTTTAGTCTCCATGACTCTCGTTTCTTTCATAATTGCCGTAATCAACATAATCATAGCCTTGACCAAGATCATATAGAGCGGGATCAGGGATGCAAGTCCAATAAATACTAAGAACGAAGAGGCCAAGGCAATAACCACCGAACCAAGCGGTGTTCCCAACCGATCTTTTACAAAGGCGTTCAATCCGTCAGTAATTGCTGATTCAACAGTTTGAGATGGCTCAAGGGTGATATTGTATTGATCGCCCAAGGAATCAATTTGCTCCTGAATCAACTCTTCTGGAACCCCTTGTTGATCTAACAGCTCTTGCTGTTCCGGTGAGAGAGCTTGTGACTGACCTGCCGCCCGAAACCGAGACTCTACCAGTTCTCGAACCGTGAGTCCAGGCTCATATTCGGGTAAAATGCGAGTGATCAAGGGCTCGGCCAAAACAATTTGATCTTGCACTACGCGTTCCGGAATTTCAAACCCTTCGGTATTTTCTTGAGAGTCTAACACCTGAAAATAGACTAGCATCGAAGCAAGGAGCATGATCATTACGATCAAACGTCCAATATACGGAAACACAATCCGACGAGGATGATAGATAATCCGCTGCTCGACCTCTCGATTAATAATTCGCAAAAAGGCAAATAGACTCAAACCAAACAAACAGGCAAAGACAACCAACACTCCCACGAGTACGAGAGTGAGTGATCGAGTGATGAGTAATGGACTAAACAACAGCACAATATGAGCTGCTACAAACCAGGGTGTGTGTCGCTCATCTACCTCTAACGATGCATACCATCCAATGGCAGATATCCAGAGTATGCCCCAGAAACTTGCGCTCAACAGGGAAAGCACCCAGTTTCCAATTTCGGCCACACTCAAGTAGGTTGCTACCGTTGAAACCAAAAATAGTGCTGCTAATCCAATCTCTGTGTATGTTTGTTTTGAAATATGCATGTTATTTGCGAGAAAATTGTTTTTCGAACCAATCCTGATCTAATTGTACCATTGTTGGTCGTCCATGACAGCAGGCAAACCCAAAGTCAGTTGTACGAGCATCTTTGATGAGAGCCTGAATTTCTGGTTCAGTCATGCGCTTTCCAGCTTTGATGGCTGCCTTACAGGCTACTGTTTTGTAAACTTCGGTCCGGATATCTTCAATATGAAGTCCATCCTTGTGTTCGATGATTATATCTACAATATCTTTCAGGAGGCGCTCAAGCTTATCAAATTTCAACAGAAAGGACGGGACAGCACGCACAACGACATCCTCCACCCCAAATTCTTCAATTTCTATTCCGGGAACTTCTGCCAAGGTATCCAGAACAAACGACTTTTCAGACTCCACCACCGAAAGCGTGATCGGAAGCAACAGCTGATGGGATACGATCCGTTCTGGTTCATTCATAAATTGTTCCAACAGAACTTTTTCATGGACAGCGTGCTGATCAAAAACCATAATCCCCTGTTCATTTTTGTATAAAATATAGGTGTCAAAGACTTGAACGAACTGCCCTAATTGGAGTTCTGAGTCTGACGATTGCTGTTCAATTCCAGGTTGATCTGAGTCATACTTCTCCTGGCTTGGAGTCAGAAGATCTCGAAGGCTGGTCTGTCGAGGGACAGATGGAGTGGGAGTGAGTTTGGCAAAGGGATTATCTGGTCGGGTTGTAGGTCGTTCCGGACGATAGCTACTCGAAGTTTCTGAGACAACCTGAGCTGGTTGCTTTTGGAAGGGAGTTTTTCGCATTCGTGGCTCCTCCGGAGTGAGAACCACAGAAAAAGCATCTTGGGTCAGGGCCTCCCGTACAGCGGTTCGTACTTGAGAAAAGATTGCCCGTTCATCATGAAACTTCACTTCACTTTTTCGGGGATGAACATTTACATCTACCAGGTTTGGAGAGACCTGAAGAAACAAGGTATAGACTGGATAATGACCAACCTCAAGCATGGTATCAAATCCAGATTGGACAGCTCGAGCAACAGCGCTATGAGTAATTGGTCGACCATTTACAAAAAGCCGAGTTTGAGCCTGAGACTTTCGGGAGAGCCGAGGATGTCCCACATATCCAGTTACTTGAATTTCTGATCCAAGATGCGTAACTGGTAATAAATATTCTGGACTATCGAGCCCTAATACGCGAACAATCCGATCACGAAGATCTTCGACAGGGTACGAATACAGACGCCTCCCTTCTGAATAGAGTTCGATATGTTTATCTGGATTGGCCAAGGCTACATTTTCTACCACTCGAACAATATGGGAAAGTTCGGTACCTTTGGTTTTGAGGAATTTTTTTCGAGCTGGGACGTTAAAAAACAAATTCTGGATAGAAATCTTTGTCCCAGAGACACTTTTGGCAATTTTCACAATCTCAGAGGACTTTTGACCCTCTTGGGTATATTGGTATCCCCCAACCTCTACCGTTTTTGGTCGAGTTTCCAGCGTCACCCGGGCAACCGAAGAAATACTCGCAAGAGCCTCACCCCGAAAGCCCATAGAAAGCAGTTGATCCAAATCTTCGATTCGTTGGATCTTACTCGTTGCGTGAGGTTCAAACACTCGAGGAATATCATCGTATTCAATCCCGGATCCATTATCTTCGACAACTATTTCCTGTCGTCCTCCGTCGAGTACGCGTATCACAATGTGATCAGCCCCAGCATCCAGGGCATTTTCCACCAACTCCTTTACCACCGAGGCGGGTCGTTCTACCACCTCTCCAGCAGCAATCTGATTTACAACGTCTTGCGGAAGTTTACGAATCATGACGATCATTGGTTAGCTGGGTTTGTAATTCATGCAGGAGCCGTGTTGCTTCGAGAGGAGAAATCTCAAGCGCATTCTGTGCCATGACCCGACGCTTCAGCTCCTGGTATTGATCTTGCCAGGGATTGTTCTTTGGCTTAACAGAAGGACTTGATGAAAATAAGGAGCCCTGCTGCTTGGAAGGCTCAGCCTCGTATTGCCTCAGCGCCTGTTCTGCTCGTACAATCACTTCTGTCGGAAATCCTGCCAACTGAGCAATAGCAATTCCATAACTTTTATCGATTCCGCCAGCCTCGATCTTGCGAAGAAAGGTCACCGCCCCTCCCGATTCTTCTACCAGTACCCGGTAGTTCGTGATACGAGCTCGTTCGGACTCCAAACTTAACAACTCATGATAATGAGTGGCAAACAAGGTCCGAGCTCCAATCGTATCGTGAATATGCTCAGAAATTGCGCGGGCAATACTCATTCCGTCATAGGTTGAGGTTCCTCTCCCCACCTCATCCAGAACAATCAAGCTCTTTTCGGTTGCGTTACGTAAAATATTCGCAACTTCTACCATTTCCACCATGAACGTACTCTGTCCTTCTGAAAGATTATCCGAGGCACCAACCCGGGTAAAAATCCGGTCACAAATGCCAATCCGAGCTTCTTTGGCCGGCACATAACACCCCATCTGAGCAAGTAAGACAATTAATGCTACCTGACGAATATACGTCGATTTCCCGGCCATATTGGGTCCAGTTATCAGCATAAAGTTCCCCGATTCATCGGTCAGTCGCGTATCATTTGGGATAAATTCATCAGAAACCAACTGCTCGACTACCGGATGACGTCCATCAACAACAACCAAATCTGTACCCTCAGTGACTGTTGGTAACACATACTGTCGTTCTTGAGCTAGCGTAGCAAAACTGGTAATAGCATCCCAATAGGCCAAAATCTGGGTCATTCGCTGAAGTGGTTGAATCTGCTGAAGTACGAGATCAAGCCAGGTATAGAATAACTCTTGTTCTTTGGCCAATAATTGTTCTTCTGATGCCAAAATTTTATCCTCAAATTCTTTCAGTTCTTGAGTGATAAATCGCTCTGCATTTACCAAAGTCTGCTTTTTGATATACCCAGCCGGGACTTTGTCTAAATGTGATTTGCTCACCTCGATAAAATAGCCAAACACTTTGTTGTATCTAATTTTTAGGTTGGGAATCCCGGTGGTGTGCCGTTCTCTGGCCTCTACAGAAACCAACCACTCTTTTCCTCCCTTGGAGAGTTCGAGCAACTCATCGATGTCTGCTCGATATCCTTTGCGAACAAATCCTCCATCGCGAGCAAGCAATGGCGGAGCCTCTGAGAGTCCCCGAGAAAGTTCATCAAACAAAGGATTAACAGCACCCAGGAGTTCTTTGAGCTCTTGCTGAACCAGCTTTGGAAACACCTCCTGCGCTGAGTGTATTTGAGCAATCATAGTTCGCACAACACCCAAATCTCGTGGACCACCTGTCTGGGCAGAGAGGCGGCTTAATGTCCTTTCTGCATCAGGAATTGCGGCGAATAGCTCTTGGAGTGTTTCCGCTGTCTGAGGTTGGGTGCGCACATATTCGGCGTCTTGTTGTCGACGTTGAATTGCCGAAACCTGAGTCAATGGAGACAATAGCCAGCTCCGAAGGAGACGAGATCCCATTGGATTCTGGGTACGGTTCATGACCTCAAACACACTTTGCGCTTTCCGAGACATGCGAGAAGGATACAACAGTTCTAGGTTCTCTACCGTATTGGCATCCAAACGCATATGTTCAACTCTGTCCAAAACATGGAGATCAGAAACATGTACCAAATCGGCATGCTGAGTATATTTCAGATACGAAAGCAAGGCCCCAGCTGCTGATACTCGTGGATCATCGGCTGCAAAACCAAATCCCTCCAAGGTTGCGACATCAAAATGCTGACAAAGTAATTTTCGGGCTCGGTCATAGTTAAATGACCATTTCGATTCAGCAGAAATTTTGATTCCGTGTTGCGCTCCAATCGTCTGCCAATGCTGAGTTACGGCAGGAAGAATAATTTCTTTTACCGAATAGAGCTTGATAAGATCAAGGACCTCATCGGGACTCACATATCCAGCTCGAAAGTCACCAGAAGAAACATCAGCTAAGGCAACAACAGTAAACGATTTCGTCTGATGTATCGTGGCAACGTATACGGGCGTTGCTTGATCTAAGGCAGAGTCAATCAAAACGGTTCCCGGGGTAATCACAC
>CAJXTH010000030.1 GCA_913060955.1 uncultured bacterium
TTCGGGTTCGTCAGTTCGTTCGATAATTCTTCGAGAAGAGAAGTCCTGGAGATCATATACAGAAATCCCATCTTGATCAGCATAAAAAACTTCTTGTCCCAGTGGGAAATAATCGACGGCTGGCATCATGAATTCCCAGTAGTTTGCAGATGTAACACTGGCAATGTAGGGCTCCTCAAACCGAATGATAGCTGGAGTTTCTCCTGCTTGATTGATATCGGGAAAAGCAATCCGTTGTACTTGAGTTTCAGCTTGGTCTTGAGCTTTCGTTGCATACAGCCAAGTATCAAAGGGAAGTTCTGCTTCAAGTCCGGTAGCCTCTGGGCCAGACTCGGTGATTCGAATTGTCTCTTCAGACGGAAATAGCGGTGGTGCCGATTCTATTTCTTCTCGGTTGGGAAGATTTGGATCTTCAACAAGGTTTCTGACTTCCGGCTCATCGGATTGGTTGGTTTCTGAATCGTACACCCAGGCTCCAATTCCCATCACGAGGATGACCGCACCAAATAGAACGAGTGGAATAAATCGTTGAAATTTCATGGATTGGTGTTAGCTTCTTGACTCTATGGTATCATAATATTGACATCTATTAAAGCCAAAAATCCATGCAAGAAGAGTACGTAGTCTTGGTAAACGACCAGGATGAACCTATTGGAACAATGAAAAAATCTGAAGTACACACCTTGGAGACTCCACTTCACCAGGCCTTTTCGTTATTCATTTTTCGGCCATCTGACAAAAAGTTTCTGATTCAGCAACGTTGGTCGGGGAAAAAGACCTGGCCACTTGTCTGGTCCAACAGTTGTTGTGGACATCCACTTCCTGGAGAGTCTCGTCTGGATGCAGCCAAGCGCCGAGCAGAATACGAGCTGGGGATCAAAGAATTCGATCAATTAGAAGAAGCCGCTCCATATCGCTACCGGTTTGAACGAGATGGAGTAGTAGAACACGAAATTTGCCCAGTATTTTTTGGAGTGACCGAGTCGGATGTAGAGCCACATCCAGAAGAAGTAGAGTCATTTGAATGGCTCACGTGGGATGAATTTAAAGAGCTTGCCTTTGCCGATGACACGACATTCTCAGAATGGTGTAAAGAGGAACTTCAGCTGCTGGAGCAAACGGAAGTCTTTCAGGAGTTTATGAGGTAGAGGCATCATTTTGGTGGCGACACGGAGGTCGCCGCTACGAAATGGGACGGAAGCCTATGTCATTCCCAACTTTTTAACTCCCGAAGGGATGTGATTGGGAATCTTGTACATTTACCGCGAGATTCCCGATCGGTGTCGGGAATGACAAGAATCCGATTCAACAATGTGATGAACACAAGCTTAATCCTCTTGGATTTCGCGCATGTCTACTACTTCGTCGGTTTCGTCTACAATTTCTCCGACGAGTTCTTCTAATACGTCTTCTAGAGTGACAAGTCCGCTGGTTCCTCCGAAGTCGTCTTCAACAATCGCGATGTGGACACGTCGTTTTTGGAACATGACCAGAAGGGAGTCAACTCGAGTAGTTTCTTTCAGGTGAACGATTTCGTTCATGATTTTGGATGCTTTTTGAGAACCTTTTCCTTCGGAAAGCTCTTCAAGAGCCTCTCGGAGTAAAATGAATCCTTGGATGTCATCGTAGTCCTCAAAGAAGACTGGTAGTCGACTGTGGTGGGACTCGTAGAGGATCTCTTTTTGTTCATCCAGGCTGAGGTTCCCGTCGATGGCATCAATATTTACTCGAGGGGTCATAATGTCTCGGGCGTTTTTGTCGTTGAGGCGGAAGACGTTGTTGATAATTTGCTGTTCGTCTCGCTCAATGGATTGGGTTTTGATTCCTTGTTCGATCAGAGATTTGATTTCTTCTTCGGATACGTAGGTTTGGGTTCGCGATCCAAAGATAGCGAAGTTGATTTTGTTTAATACAAAAAGAATTGGGGTAAAGAACCAGGAGATTTGTTGGATATATGGAGCTACAGTAAGGCCGTAACTTTCTGCGTGTCGTTCTCCAAAGTTTTTGGGGATAATTTCTCCAAATAAAATAACTAAAAAGGTAAGTGTTCCTGAAAAGATTCCCAGGTAGAGCTCGTTTCCTTGGAGAAGTTCTGCTGCCAGGATACCAGCATAGATAGTACCAACAATGTTAAAGAGATTGTTGAGGATAACAATGGTTCCAACGCTCGAGCTGATGTTTGTTTTGACTTTCAGAAGAGATCCCGCTCGCTTGACACCCTCTTTTTTGAGGGCTTTGACTCTGTTGGTAGATATCGAGAAAAGTGCGGCCTCGGAACTACTACAGAACGCGGATCCGAGGAGGAGAATGAATATTGCCGTGATGAGTGGAATCATAATGTGGGAGTGTCCCAAATCTTCGTTAGTTTATTAGCCCAATTGTAGCTTAGATTTTGAGATCTGTCTATGACCGGAGTTTGGTGTAAAGCCGGTATAGGAGATATAATGCGGGGTTTGCAACAATTGCTCGAGTATCGGGATATGAGACGCTAAATCCACCGAATCCACGTTTGAACTTGGTGAGTCCCGACCAGGAGGATTTGGTGTCGGAGGTTCCCCAGAAGTCGTACGATTGTTTCTTGGTCTTGATCGCGTGCGAAATGCCCTCCCATTGCAGAAGGTAGGGAGCCATGAGATTTCGTTTTTGGTTGCTGGATCCTCCATGAAGATAAATCGTCTCATCGATTGTATCGAGCATCATGTTGGCGGCAAGAGGCGTTCCTTCGTGTTCGGCAATCATCAGATAGGGAGTGAAATTCTCGGTCTGGGTAGTAAGAATTGTGAGGTAATGGTCTCGGCTGTGGATATGAAAGCCTCCTCGATCGGCTGTTCCAGCTAAAATAGTGTGAAAGGCATCAAAGGCGGCTGCCAAATCGGGATGGTCGGGTAGATAGGTGGTAACCTGAACTCCTTTTTTCCGGGCAAGGTTTACGTTGTAGCGAGTCTTGCTCTTCATATCTGCCAAGACGTCCTCTTCAGGTTGGGTAGTGTCAATTTTGTGGGTCTGATGGGGGATGCGTTCTTTGGCGCAGGGGCTGGTAAATGAGGTTAGGAGGTCCTGGTGTTCTTGACTCATAAGATCAGGCTCGATCATGGCAAAGCTCGCAGCATGCTTTTGACACAGATCTTTGATTTCCTGGGCAAATCGGTGAAGATGTTTTGGTTCGCAGCCGTCTAGGATAATTGGTCCTCGGGGGATATACAGCTGATTTCCAAGTCGACCCAATGGGTAAACATAGACTGCGCTATAGACCATGGGACTCCCGTCTTGCTCTACGATAAACCGGTAAGAAGGAATGCCTTCTTTGGCGGTTACTTCAATCCATCCTCGAGATTGGTAGGATGTCTTGGCAAATGGTACGGTTTCATGGCGTTCTAAATAGCGGACGTTCATACGGTCTCTACAGTTAAGTCGATGTCTTTGAGGATTCGGTCCATGGCCACATCTGATAGCAGTCCGTGGGTTGATCCCGTCTCTCGGATGACCGATCCGGAGTTTGCGATCCCGTATTGCAAGGCTACGTCGAGAGATTTCCCGGACAAGTAGGCTGACATGAATCCAGAAGCAAAAGCGTCTCCTGCTCCTGTGGTCTCAGCAATTGGTCCAGACTGGGGAAGTGGCCGAAGGTATTGAAGCGAATGTTCTACTCCAACGTAGGCACCATGTACTCCGTCGGTAAGTGCCACAATCTCTACTCCTTTGGTAAGAAGTTCTTGGATCAGGTGGGGAATATGTTCTTCGTCTCGTTTTCCGGTAATAGCCTGGGCTTCTTCTTTGTTTACAAAAAGAATTTTTACTTGAGGAAGGATCTTTTGAATCATTCCAATTTTGTGCTTCATAAAGTAGGACCCTGGGTTAAACGCAAGACTCAAATGGTGCTCTTTGACGTGACTGAGTACTTGCTGAACCAGGGAATCACATCCAATTCCCATGGAGGTCAAGTATATGCAGTTGGTTCGGGGAATGGGAGGAAGTTTGTAGGTACGTTCTGCGTGATATGAGAGCACAGTTCGCTCTCCTTTGATAGAAAGAATTGTCGATGAGTTGGTGTGCTCGTCAGTTGTCCGGGTGATGTAATCAGTGGTGATTCCCTGTCCATGAAGATGGGAGAGGATGGTCTCGGAGTCTTGATCGGTCCCGAGATTGGCAATAATTGCTACAGATTGTCCGAGATTATGCATTCCAACGGCGACGTTGCAGGCGTTTCCTCCCACACTTTCGATAACTTCTTGGACAGGAAGTTTTTGACCAAGTTCGAGCACCATGTCAAAGTTCCCCGGATTGGTATCCGAGGGGCGGATTGTTACATCTGATAGCTTCAAAAAGCGATCAAGGGCAATATCTCCGATGGTGACACAATCGTACATAGAACTTAGGATTTATAGTGGATAGTAATTTTGCGACTGGTTTCGTCAATGACCTGGAAGTCTACCAGTGTGTGAGGAAGATCAGTCCAGAATTCTGGGGTTTTGTTGGGCCATTCGACCAGCAGGATAGCGGTAGGATCTTGGATAATAGCAGGGAGTCCCAATTCTTCTAACTCCCAGGCTTTTTCTATTCGGTACAGATCGAGGTGATGCAAGGTGTGCTGATCTCCCGGGATCGGATAGGACTTCATGATCACGAAAGTTGGGCTTGTGATATCTTGTTCGATTCCAAGTGCTTTTCCAAAAGCCTGACAAAAGGTTGTTTTTCCTCCGCCTAAATCTCCTTGGAGTAACACTAATCGAGGGTGCTTGTCTGCTACAATTTCTTGTGCAAGAGTGGCGGCAACCTGAGCTGTTTGGGCAAGCGTTCGAGTGGTGTGAGTCATATCAATCAAATCTATTGAACCTATTTTAGCATATTTGCGAGCTGGGAGTGGCCAAATTGTATATCATTCCGGCCTCCGAGCCGGAATCTTGATGACTGGAACGGCAAGCGTTCCGCTACAATGGCCACACGGAGGTCTCCGCTACGGGACCGGTATGTTACTACAAAATATCAATTCCCAATACTCGCTCTACTTCGGCAATATCTGTAGTACCGTCTAATACCTTCAAGATTCCTGAAGTTTCAAGAGTAGTCATTCCGTCTTCGATTGCGGCGTCTTTGAGGTCTTGGACATTTTGGGTTTGGGGGATCATCTTTTTGATCTTGGTACTTACCACAAAAATCTCAAAAATAGCGGTCATACCATGGTACCCGGTCATGTTAGACTCAGAGGACGAAGCTTCATAAATCGTGTCTGGAATTCGGTCGTGGAATCGAGCAGGAAGTTTTGCGCGAAGGGTTTCTTGTTCTTCTGGAGTGAGGTTGCGAGCTACCTTGGTTTCCGGGTCAAGTTTTCGAATGATTCGCTGGGCTACGGTAGCGTTTACAAAGGTGGCAATCTCGGTGAGTCCTACGCCCAAATCATACAATCGCAGAATAGCTGAAGCGGCATCGTTGGTGTGCAGGGTCGAGAGTAGTAAGTGTCCGGTTGCGGCTGCCTGAATAGCAACTTTGGCGGTCTCGGTGTCTCGAATTTCTCCGATCAAAACGATGTTCGGGTTTTGTCGAAGAAGAGCTCGGAGCGCGTTTGGGAAGGTGTACCCAGTATCGTCATTGACATTGGTCTGTAAAATTCCTGGGAGTTTATACTCGATCGGGTCCTCGATGGTGATAATTTTGACTCCCGGCTGGTTGATGGTGTTCAGAGCTGCATAGAGTGTGGTCGATTTACCGGCGCTGGTTGGTCCCGTAACCAAGATAAGTCCCGTTGTTTTTTTGATCTGATCTTGGAGGGTTGCCAGGTTTTCTGGATCAAGCCCAAGATCTGCCAGGCTGATATCCTGAATATCTGATCGAAGAATTCGAAGCACCATGGTTTGCCCATATCCTCCTGGAATAATCGAGAGACGGACATCATAGTTTTTGTCTCCAAAGATAGTAAATCGGCCCTCTTGGATTTTGTTACTAATATCTAATCGAAGTCCTGCAGTGATTTTTACCTGCGACAGCATCTGTGGATAGATCGACTTTGGTAATCGTGCTGCCTGATGCAGGACTCCGTCGATTCGGAATCGGAGTACCAGATCTCCCATGTCGGGCTCGATGTGAATATCTGTTGCCCGAGCCTGGATCGCTGCGGCTGCGATTAGCTGCATTTGCTCGGGGATGAGCATTGTTTCGCTAATGTTTTGGAGGGACTCAATAGTAGTGTTTTCTGGGGTGTGATCTTTGAGGTAAATTCCTCGGGAAAGAGCAGAGGAGAGGGTTTCTTCGTACAACTCCTCGATATAGGTGATGTCTCCGGCTACCATTTCAACTTCTTCCAGAGCTGTTTCTCCTTGGAGAGCATGAAGCACGCCATCTTGGTAGAGCGTTACCATTCCGTTTTCAATTGCTTTGCGGAATACTTTATACTCAGCAGCTCGCTCCAAGACAAGATCTTTGATATTGTCACGAGCCTCAAAGAGTTCGTACAGGGCGAATCGTCCTTTGTAACCAAGGCCATAACATTTTGGACATCCGACAGGACGCCAGAGTTTAGTAATTTCCTTCGGAACATTGATTCCTGCTTTGGGGGAGATAACGGCCAGAGCTTTTTGGATTCGAGTTACCTCTGCTTCAGTTGGGACGTATTCTTCTTTACAGTCGCAAAGTTTTCGAACCAATCGCTGCGCAACAAATAGGTTCATGGCAGAAGTGATCAAGTTGACGTCCACGTCTAGCTCCTGAAGCCGAGTTGAGATTCCAACCGAGTCGTTGGTGTGAATGGTTGAAAACACCAAGTGACCAGTAATCGAAGCGTTCACCGCAATTTCGGCAGTCTCATCGTCACGGATCTCACCAACCATGATCACGTCAGGGTCTTGCCGTACGATGGCTTTGAGTCCGTTGGCAAAGTTATATCCGCGTCGTCGGTCAACCTGGGTTTGGTTAATGTTTTTGAGTCGGTACTCGATCGGATCTTCAATAGTAATGATGTTGGTATCACTACTGTTAATATAATTTAAGAATGTATACAAACTGGTGGTTTTTCCGGATCCAGTCGGTCCAGAGAGCATAATCATTCCTTGGGGTTTTTCGAGGTTTCGAAGAATAATATCCTTAAAGGTTGGGCGAATACCAAAGGAGTGGATGTCCAGAGTATGCATCTGGGTGTTCAAGAGACGAAGCACGATAATTTCTCCATTTTTACCCGGCAGAATCGACACACGAACGTCGATGGACTGTTGGGCAGTTCCGTCTGGATCTGTGGTAACAATCGTAAATCGACCATCTTGTGAGGTGGTTTTGATGTTGAGGACTAAAGAAGCCAGGTTTTTTACTCGGGAAATGAGCGGCTTGTACAGCTCCATATCAAAATTCAAGATGTCTTGGAGCACTCCGTCAATTCGGTATCGGAGTCGGGTAGAGGAGCCTTTGGGCTCGATGTGAATGTCCGAGGCAAAGGTAGCTATCGCTCCGGCACAAATCATCTGAATGAACTCAGAGGTTTGGACATTATCAAGTTTGTCCGCAAAATCTCCCAGAGTCTGAATGTTGCGTTCGACGTCCTTGATGTATTTATCGGGAACAATCAGGGTGTCCTTGACAACTTTGGATCGCTCCTGGATGAAGTCATAGGTAGTGATTGCCTTTTGAAGACTTGTTTCTGATACCAAATACAACTCTAGCTCGTAATTTTCCTGATAAAAATGTTGCAAAATGCGGCGAGTAAGAGGGTTTGAGATATCTACGATAGCAACCTTCATGTTTATACCAGAACGCTGAAAAACAGCCATCTTGGCTTTGGTGGCTTGTTCGCGAGTAAGCGTTTTTAAGGCATCTGGGTTAACCGGGATAAATTTGAGGTTAATATATGGAATCCCCAGGCTGTCTGCTTTTTGTTGCGTAGATTTTTCCTCTCCTTGTCTTCGGATCGAGGTCATCATCGTCTCGGCTTCGTTGCTTTGACGTAATTTCTGATGAAAACTCTGACGTTCCTCAGACTGTTTTTTGTATGGCATGTATTGTGTTTTGGTGGCTATA
>CAJXTH010000031.1 GCA_913060955.1 uncultured bacterium
GAGCCAATGCCTATGAGATGGCCGAGATCGGAGCCTCAATTGTCCTCGAAGAGCCAAACTTGACGCCGAACTTGGTGCTATCCAAGATCGAGGAACTGATCAAACAACCAAACCTTATGGCTAAGATGGGAGATCGAGCTGATAACTTTGCTGCCCCTGATGCCGCTCGCCGAATTGCTGAGCAACTTATTCGAATAGCTGACTAGATATGAAGAATGTATACTTTATTGGAATTAAAGGGGTAGGAATGACTGCCCTTGCTCAGGTGTATCAGGCTTCAGGATATTCTGTGACAGGAAGTGATGTTACTGATACATTTTTTACGGATGCAGTACTGAAAGATGCTGGGATTCCCTATAGCGAAGGATATTCGGTTGAGAATCTACCAGAAAATATTGATTTGGTAGTGGTTTCTGGTGCCTATTACCAGGAGGGGAAAGAGTCAAAGAATCCAGAGGTTCAAGAAGTTCTTCGGAGAGGATTACCGTTGAAAACCTACAGCGAAGCTTTGGGAGAGCTTTCCAAAGACTATATTTCTATTGGAGTGGCTGGATCTCATGGAAAGACTTCAACATCTGCTTTGCTTACCTATGCTCTGGAATCATTGGATGCTGATCCATTTGCGGTAATTGGGAGCCATGTTCCTCAGTTTGGAGGAAATGCCCGGATTGGAGGGGCTGATGCTAAGTATCTAGTTGCTGAGAGTGATGAGTACCAACATCATTTTCTTGATTTTCATCCGTCAGCTGTGATGATTTTGAATATTGATTATGATCATCCTGACTTTTTCCCAACGGTGGCAGACTATGAGCAGGCCTTTGTAGAGTTCATCAAAAAACTCCCGGAAGATGGAGTAGCGGTAGTGTGTGGGGATGATCCGAAGGTTCGCTCAGTAATTGTGGATAACTCTGAATTATCTGATACCAAGGTTGTTACTTATGGGCGAGCTGAAGATAATGATGTTCGGTTGATCGACGAACGGACGGTGGTTGTTGGAGATCAGTCTATTGGAGAGCTTGAGCTGTTGCTTATTGGAGAGCACAATCTGATGAATGCTTTGGGAGTTGTAGCTGTGCTTATTGAGCTTGGATTCGATCCATCACGGGCTGTGACTTCTATGCGTGGATTTACCGGCATGAAGCGACGAATGGAATACAAAGGTGTGACTGATGCGGGGACTCTGATTTATGATGATTATGCGCATCATCCTCGAGAAGTAGCTACGACCTTGGCTGGAATGAAGCAGCACTTTCGGGATAAAACAATTCATTGTGCTTTTCAGCCACATACCTACACCCGGACTGCGGCATTGTTAGATGAGTTTGCAACCAGCTTTGGGGCCGCCGACAAGGTCTATCTTTTTGATATCTATGGATCAGCGCGAGAAAGCCAGGGAGGGGTATCTACTCAGGACTTAGTCGATAAGGTCCAGGAACTTGCCCCAGATACTGATGTTCAGTACATCAAATCGTTTGAGGATGGAGTACGAATTGGAAAGAGTCTTGGACCGGATGATGTCTTTGTCACTATGGGGGCTGGAGATGTCTGGACAGTGGGACGAGATGTGTTAGAATAGCCGCGATAACAACAGGAATACATGAGTAATACACAATCACTTCAACATATAGCGATTATCCCTGATGGAAACCGACGCTGGGCGGTTCAACAGGGAATGAAGCCAGAAGAGGGCCACTTGGTTGGATTTGAAAAAACTCGAGGAATCATTCAATCGGCACTGGAAAATAATATTTATGCCTTATCTTTTTGGGGGTCTTCGGTAAATAATCTCACCAAACGGTCAATGTCTGAGGTGAAAAATTTGTACTTCGGATTCAAAAAGTACTTTACGGAATTATTAGAAGATGGATCTCTTGACACATATAATGTGCGTGTTCAGGTACTCGGAAAGTGGGAAGAAATGTTTCCTGCAGACCTCAAGAGAGTAATTCGAAAACTTATCGATAAAACACAACACTACTCAGATCATCAACTCACCTTCTTTTTGGGGTATAATGGAGATGAGGAGATGGTGCAGGCCGTTCAGCGGATTGTTGACTCCGGGGAAACAGCTGTGACACCAGATCTCATCAAACAGAACCTCTACACCAAAGACCTGCCACCGGTTGACCTTCTGATTCGGACTGGGGGAGAGCCTCATAACAGTGTTGGATTCATGATGTGGGACACTGCGAACTCCCAGTATTACTTTACTGACTTGTGTTATCCGGACTTTACCGTGCAGGAATTTGATAAGGCAATCGAAGAGTACGAGCGACGAGAACGCCGGGCAGGAAAATAGATAAGATACGAAACCTATGAAAATTGTAATTATGGCTGGTGGAAGTGGAACCCGATTGTGGCCACTTTCTCGAAAGCAAAAGCCGAAGCAGTTCCAGAAACTCCTGGGAGAAACAACTATGCTTCAAGAATCCGTGGATCGACTCTTGGAAGACTTTGATATCCAAGATATCTACATCTCAACCAATGAAAAGTATCGAGAAGAAATCATTACCGAACTCCCAGAGTTACCGGAGTCAAATATTATCCTTGAGCCAGCCAAGCGAGATACTGCTCCCGCCATTGGGCTTGCCTCTGTATTGGCCAACGCTTCTTCTGATGAATCAATTGCGTTTCTGACTTCTGATCACTATATCCAAAAAAAAGCCGAATTTCGGGGATTACTGAAAGTAGCTGACCAGTTTGTGTCTGAGCATCCTGAATATATTGTTACCATGGGAATCACGCCAACTGCGCCTGAGACTGGGTATGGATACATTAAGTTTGATCAAGAAACCCTGGGGACTTACAATGGAACCCCCGTCCGAACAGTGGAAGCTTTTGTAGAAAAGCCGAATCTAGAAGTTGCTCAGCGGTATTTGAGAGATGGCTCATACCTGTGGAATTCAGGGATGTTTATTGTGACCAAAGGAACTATTATGGAGCAATTTTCCCAGCAGCTTCCCAAAACCTATGATATTTTAACCCAGATTGAAGCTGCCAAAGGAACTGATCAACTCCAGGAAGTAATTGCAACTCAATACCCAGAGGCTGATAAAATCAGTATCGACTTTGGAATTATGGAGCATATGGATACTATAGCGGTGATTCCTGCCGATATTGGGTGGAGTGATGTTGGATCTTGGGCTGCACTCAAAGATATTATTTCCGATGGTTCTGCAAAACACTCCCATATTGGAAACGGAGAACATCTTGACCTTGGATCAGAGGGAGTGTTGGTTCACTCTGAGGCGTCCAAGTTGATTGCAACTATTGGGCTGAAAGATACCGTAATTGTTGAGACGGATGATATCTTGTTGGTATGCGACAAGAATCGATCACAGGACGTGAAGAAAGTTGTGGAACTGCTCGAATCAAAAGAACTTATTGATAAACTCTAACAATCATGATCAAGCGAACCCTCTTCTGGATATTCTTCACCATCTCTGTAGCAATCATTGCTGGAGTAGTTTGGATTTACCAAGTAATTGTAACCTTGCAAACTCCGGTAGTTGCTCAGTCCTCGGAGGCAACCTTTGAAGTTGTAGAAGGAGACACTTGGGAGACGATCATTGGCCGACTGGAGGCAAATGAATATATCAACCGGACACGAGGGCTTGATTTTTATGTGCGGTTCCGAGAACTTTCTCCCAAGCAAGGAATCTATAAAATTAGCTCTGATACTACTGTAAGTGGACTCATTGGAACGATCGATCGAGGAATTCGGAACCGACCGGAAATTACAGTAACTATTCCTGAGGGATCTGATATTCAAGAAATTGCCGAGATTTTAGCTTCTGGATTAGACTTTACCGAAGCTCAATTTGTAGAGGCTGCAACTGACTTTGATATTTCTCAGTACGAATTTATTCAAGGGGAAACCTTGGAAGGGTATTTGTTCCCCGATACCTACCGGTTCTTTGAGACGGCAACTCCTCAAGACGTGATTGCGAAGATGCTTGCAACATTTCAAAGTAAGTCGTTGCCATTTTTACAAGCAACAGAAAGCCTGTCGGCGTATGAAGTGTTAATTCTAGCTTCGATTGTTGAAAAAGAGGTCTTTAGTTTTGAGGATCGACAAAAAGTAGCCCAAGTATTTTTGAATCGACTCGAGATTGACATGATGCTCCAAAGTGACGCTACCGTAAACTATATCACTCGATCGGGACGAGCTCAGTCTACCTTTGATGATCTTGAGGTCGACTCACCATACAACACGTATCAAAATACCGGACTTCCTCCGGCACCGATCACAAATCCGGGGGTTGCCTCTATTCAGGCGGTTCTCGATCCGATTCCCAATGACTATCTCTTCTTCCTTACTACGAAAGATTCACCGCCAGTAACGATATTTTCCGAAACATTCGAGGAACATTCTGCTGCTAAGCGCCAGTACCTCGACCAATAACACCAGCCGAAATGACTCAGAAACGACTCCTCTTGATTGCCGGGCCCGACACAACCTACCACCATCTGCATGTGGCACGGGCTCTTGATCATGCGGGTTGGAGCGTTCATTTGATGGCTGTGGATTCTGGGATTGCACGGGCTGCTCGTAAAATCTTGGATGTTGATAAAGTCCACCTTGAGAAACGATTTGTAGTTCCATTTCTTTCGAGCGACGAATCCTTGGAAGAAAAAATCTATGCCATTGCACCTCAGGTAGTGATGAGTCTCGGGACTCCTTCTACTCGAATTATTATGGCGCTCCGTTCGACTCGTCTTCCGTTGATTCACATCAAAGTCGGGGCAGGATCCCCAAAAGATCGATTGTTTCAAGAAATCGTAACCAAGACCATTGAACCAAGTGTAGTTACTCGAGTTGGACTTCACCAAAAAGTTATGTACATTGCAGAGCCTCGAGTGCATTATCAGACATTTCTTGACTTTGACACCTCTGAAGTGCTGGAAGCAAAACAAGAAGTTGGGATCATTACCTATACCAATGGAGTTATTTCCAAAAAGCATGTAGTTGGCGTCGTCGCGAGTTCGACTAAGACAGACCGCATCCGGACCATGATCAAAGGATTAGGAGTAATGTTTGTCGATTTGTTGCGATTAGATCGATCGGACTTTGATTTGCCTGCCTTGTCTGAACAAACCGCACCGGTAGTGTATGAACTCTTGGATGGGATCGTGATTGCCAGTGAATCCTCATCTGATACGGTTCAAATGGCTCTCTGGGCGATGGCCTCAGGAACCGTACTGGTAGTTCCTCGTACCGAAGATTGGGTCAAGTTTCTGGGCAAAGGAGCGTTGTACTATCGCCAAGGATCTCTGCGGGAATTGCAGGCGTGCGTTGAAATTATCACAAAGAGCGAACACAAGCGCCAAGAAATCCGAGAAGCAGCCTCGCACATGTTTGAGAAACGCTACAGTTACAGCGCAATTGCGAGAGCCTGGGATAGTGTTTTGGAGCAGGTTGTGTGATCTAGAAGGTACCAGTTGTTCTCAACTTGTTACCCCCCCGTAGGGATGTGATTGGGCATCTCTCCGTGGAACGGCAAGCCTACCTTCGGCAGGTAAACGTTCCGCTACACTTGTCATGCTGAATGTATTTCAGCATCTTTATAAATGGAGGTAGTCTACATCTGGAGCGTATGTAGACTTGTCATTTTGATCTCTCCATGACATACTAAAAGCGTAAATATACCTGAATGTATGCGAATTTTAGCTATCGAAACATCGTGTGACGAGACCGCTCTTGCCTTGGTTGAAGTTAATCGATCAGCGGGGAGCTTTCGTGTACTGGACGATATTGTCTATTCTCAGATCGATGCTCACGCAGCATATGGAGGAGTGGTTCCATCGCTGGCCTCTCGGTTGCATGCCAAAAAACTTCCACCAATGCTTACGGAGTTTTTAGCAAAGAACGGTCGAGAAATCGATGCTGTAGCAGTGACCGTTGGTCCGGGTCTTTCTCCATCACTCTACATAGGGGTAAATCAGGCGGAACTTTTGGCTACGGCTTTGGGTGTCCCTATGATTCCCGTCAATCACATGCACGGCCACATGTGGTCAGGATTACTTCAGGAAGATAAAACAGGAGTCAAACCATCTGATGACATCTATCCATTCCTCGCAGTAACTGTTTCTGGAGGACATACGGAATTGGTCTTAGTCCGAGGATATAATGACTATGAAATTGTCGGACGAACTCTTGATGACGCTGCTGGAGAGGCGTATGACAAAGTGGCGAAGTTGATTGGGCTTGGATATCCGGGAGGACCTAAAGTTGCCGCACTTGCTGAACAGGGGGATCCGAGTGCGATCGAATTTCCACGCCCGATGATTACCTCTGGCGATGGACGAATGTCATTTTCTGGACTCAAAACCGCAGTGTTATACCAAGTGAAGGCCATGGAGAAGTTGACCGAACAGGATAAAGCAAACGTGTCCCGAGCATTTCAGGATGCAGTGATTGAGGTTATTTCTTCCAAAGTTTCTTGGGCAATTGCTGAGTATGGAGTGAAATCGGTGGTCTTTGGTGGAGGAGTGACAGCCAATACTCGACTTCGAGAAGCACTTCAAAACTTGGCAAATGAACAAGGAGTAGAACTTACCTTGCCTGGAAAAGGACTCTCGACAGATAACGCTATGATGATTGGAGTAGTGGCCGCTCTGGATGTTCTGCATGGGGTAGAAGGGCGACCAGCTGAGGTGAATCCTGGGCTAGAGGTGTAGTATCCATAGGGTTTTTATGGTATACAGTAGGTGGAAGCCGTTGTTGAGGAAAACAACATGAACGTTGATAATTTGATTGGCAACATTGTCTTGAGCTTAAAAGTTCTTATAGGGCTTGTAAGTTTCTCAATTTTCCCCAGTATTCTAGTCTGGTTACTATTAAGTACTTCTGTGGGTAACGTACACTTTTTCTTGGTAATTGCAGGATTCATATCTGTAGGCTTTGTAGGTGTTCTGTTTAGGGGAAGCTCAATTACAATGTAATATCGACAGAAAGGTGTGAAAGGGAGAAGATATACAAATAATATCTTCTCTTTTCTTTTTGTCTCAGGGGCGTATAATAAGCCTAAGATAAGAGACCTACCATGGACAACCAATCAGTGATCAAGGATTTGAAACCAGCCCGAGTATGGGAGTTATTTGCCGAGCTTGCAGCGATTCCACGTCCATCAGGACAAGAAGAAGGTGTTCGAAATTGGTTGATTGGAATTGCCCAAGAGCATGGATTTGAGTATGCCGTCGATGACACTGGAAATTTGATTATCAACAAGCCAGCTCAGAACTCTAAGGCGACCAAGGTCGTTTTGCTCCAGGCTCACATGGACATGGTGACCGAAGCTGATCCAGATAAAGATATTGATTTTTCTACCGACGGGATCGAATTGGTGCAGAATGGGGAGTGGCTTATGGCTGATCGGACCACACTCGGAAGTGACAATGGAATTGGTTTGGTAGCGATTGTTGCTATGTTGACTGATTTAGAAGTTTCCCATCCACCACTTCAGGCGCTTTTCACGGTAGACGAAGAAGTAGGACTTACCGGAGCGCTCAACTTGGACACCTCTCTGATCGCTGCGGATTATGTAGTTAATCTAGATACCGAAGAAGAACAAGCAGTCTATGTCAGCTCAGCTGGGAGTCGAGACTTGGAAGCTCGTTGGAATCTTTCCAAGAGCCCTCTGTTGGGCGACTCTACCGCGCTTACCGTACGAGTAGATGGCTTACGAGGTGGTCATAGTGGGGTGAATATCCATGAAGATCGACAGAATGCGATCAAACTCCTTACTCGAGCCTTGCTCCAGATGCGAACAGGGTGTCTGGTTCGGCTTGAGTCAATCAACGGAGGAAACAAACGAAACGCAATTCCGCGATTTGCCGAAGCTACCATTGTGGTGGCAGCAGATATGGTCTCAGTAGCT
>CAJXTH010000032.1 GCA_913060955.1 uncultured bacterium
AAGGCATCTTCATTCAGAGCCGGCGTTACCATAGGGGTGTCATCTTTGGATGGAGCGGAAATCACCACTCGCTTTGCACCTGCTTCGATGTGTCCTTGGGCAGCATCTGTAGTTGTGAAGAATCCAGTAGACTCAACCACAATGTCCACTTCCATCTCTCCCCAGGGAAGATTCTTTGGCTCCCGATCTGAGCATACTCGAACTTTTTGTTCTCCTACAAGTAAATAGGTATCATCTCCTTCTTGAGACACGGTGACATCTCGATCAAGTTGTCGGTATACTGTATCGTATTTCAAAAGATATGCTAAGTTATCCACATCTCCTAAGTCATTGACTGCAACGACTTCAACCAAAGAGGCGTATGGCTCCTGAAGAGTAAGTCGAAAGAAGTCTCGTCCGATTCGTCCAAATCCGTTGATTGCAATTTTCTTTTTCATATATATTTCGTTACCTTACTGTATGATAGCACCCTGAGATAGCCTGTTCAAGACCGCATCACCTGGTGTTTGGACCCGATCCCAGGAAAGTCCCAGTCCGGTGTAAGCTTGGGGACTCGCAAATGGCCGCTTGGTTGTGCCTTCAATATAGTAGACAGCTCCTGAGTCAGCTACAATCGTTCCCTCTCGGGGAAGTAACTGAGAACCAGTTGGAATTGCATTCAGTTGAGACCGAGGAACTTTGACTACATCGTTCCAGGTGTATTGAGTAAGATAAGTAAACGGATCAGGTACTGGACGTTTTTTCCCGTTTTCGATCAAAAAGACTCCTGTTCCATCAGCGTATGCTACCGATCCATCCAAAACACGATCACTGCTTCCCAGGAGCGCTCCGGTAGAAATTCCAGCTAATTGACTGTCAGCTACCGACCAAACATTTCCCCACGAGTATCCGTTACTCAAAAATACTTGAGGTGAGGCAACTGGGCGCTTTTGCTCATTTTCAATAACAAACACGGTAGATGAGTTCGCTACGAGCGATCCTTCTCGAAAGGTAAGAGCAGGACCATTTGGAATTGCGTTAAAGTCATTGGTTGCTACTGTTGCAATATGCCCCCATTGGAAATCATGAGACAAGAATACTTCTGGTGATGGGATTGGTCGCTTGAGTCCTTTGGATACCAGATACACTCCAGAGTTTGGAGATTTAATCAGCATTCCGTTTGGATAGTTTCGACGAACCATAGCAGCATCCATCCGAAGTCGAGAGCTTGTTGAATATTGATCAATCAAGGTATGAGCTTCGCTTGGAGTAAGTTTTCCATAATAATCTCGCCAAGCTGCTACTACTCCGGTTGCCACAGCTGCTGCTGCAGAGGTTCCTGATCGATACTCAGAATTGTTGCTGGTATTCATTCCCACGATACTTTGACCGGGAGCCATCACATCAGTACCAGTACCAAAGTTTGAGAAACTTGCTCGAGCTCCTGTGTTGGTGTGAGCTCCGACTCCAATAACCCAGTCGTTATTTCCATCATTATTTACTGGAGACACTTTGCTATTTGCCAGATTTTTCCCCTCGTTTCCCGTAGCTGCTAAAATAATAATTCCCTTGCTATGTGCTTTTTGGATTACTGAGTCAAGACTTGAGGTGTAATTGCTCACCAAACTCAAGTTAATAATATGAGCATCATTTTCAATGGCATAATCAATTCCTTGAATCAAGTCAGACACAAATCCTTCTCCATTCTCGTCCAGAACCTTGACCGGCATGATTCGAACGCGATCGTTTACTCCTGCAATTCCAGCACTATTTCCAACTCGAGCAGCAATCAAAGACGTGATAAAGGTACCATGACCGTTATCATCATTGGTGTTCGATGAATCTGTAATGGTATTTCGCCCCGGAATCAGTCGTCCAGAAAGTTCCCCAATTGAGGAAACTCCAGTATCGACTACTGCCACGACTGTGTTCCCAAGTGGAGTTCCTGAGATTTTAGAGTATCCTTGGCTAAATCCGATATCTACCCCAGACGTTCCTTTCGATCCCCCAATAGTTTTTCCCGTATTTTGCAACGCCCATTGGTTAGTGTACTGAGAATCGTTGGTTGATAACCGAACTTTTTGGTCTTTTTCGATATTTTTTGCACACCGACTCGATTCAACCTGACTGACTTCAGTTCCAGATATCTTGGAGATATCTTCAGTGAGTTGTTCTCCCGTTTCACGCACTGCTGCAGTCCCTACACAAGACTCGTCCCACTCCACGAGATAGTTGTCTGCTGCAAAACTGACAGACCCAGTAAGTCCGAGAGCTAATGGTATGATGAAACTTCCTGCAAGATATCGGTATGTCATAGGATTACGATTTATTAAATGATTCTTGTATTTTTTTGACCGAATTTTCTACCTCCGACAATCGCTTCTTGCACACCTCAGCCAACTCTACTCCTCGCTCAAACTTCTTGATAGAGGTCTCCAGATCCAGATCCCCTTGCTCAAACTCTTGTGAGAGTTTTTCGAGTTCTTGAAATGCTTTGGAAAATTCAATGTTTTCAGTTTTTTTTGCCATAGTTATTCTTTAGCCAACCAATAATCGGATTGTCGCGGGATCAGATCCTTACGATACCGTTTGTTTGCCATGAGCTCAACGGAGACACGTTCCATGCGCGTTGATTGAGATCCCTTGACCAAGATAATGTCGTTTGCTGTGATCTGATCAGTCACCCAAGACGCCAACTGTTCCGAGTCATCAAAGTGGTGGGATTCCTGAGACTTCTTGGCATATTTACGAAAGGCATCAACAGCGTCTTTCATCTCTTCTCCCACTCCAATAAATAGATCTACTTTCTTGGCCAGTTGCCGACCGAGCGAGGCATGAACCGATCCAGAGTCAGGACCAATTTCTTTCATTGCTCCCAAAATCGCAACCTTGCGAGACTCGGGAATATCCAGAGCATCCAGAGTGTCTACAGCTGCAAAGGTTGCCGCCGGAGCGGCATTGTACGAATCATCAATCAAGAGTGATCCTTTGATCCCCTCCATAAATTGCATTCGTCCCTTGATCGGCTCAAAATCCTGAATTTTGGATGAGATATCCACAAGATTGACTCCATCGGCAATACCCAAGGCGATAGCTGGTAGGATCGAATACACCTGATGTTTTCCCACCAAATACTTGAGAGAAAACGGAATGACACTTCCTTTGTGCACAACCTTGAATCGTCCTTGAGGAACGATACTGGTATGGTATTTTTTCCACTGTGTTTTGGAATCGTCTACCTCTATTGTGCTTGCAAATTCAATGGCCTGTACGTCAACCGCATCATCAAATCCAAAGGTCATTACATTTTTCCGTTTGCGGTAAATGTGCTTAATGTAGGAATCATCTCCATTCACCAATAACAACCCATCTGGCTTGAGCCCTCGGAGAATTTTCGCTTTTTCATGAATAAGCTCATCGCGATTTTCAAAATTCTCAGCATGCACTGGGTTTTTTCCCACATGACCAACCACCACAACATCAAATTCAAGAAAGTCCTTCACAAAAAAATCCATATCGCCGGGCTGGTCGATTCCAAGCTCCAACACCCAGATTTTCGGAAAGTCAGAGTCTTTGGAAAGTGTCTTTTGCCATCCTTGCCAGAGGACCGACAGCCAACCCAGAGGATTTTTTCCAGGATTTTCGACTCCTATGATCGAAAGTGGAAGCCCAATTTCGCTATTATAATTTTCAATGTTCGTTCCGACCTCGGTAAATTCTGATAAGAACTGGACCAGAGCTGTTCGCATACTGGTTTTTCCTACATTACCGGTTACTCCAATAATCGTCGGCTCATGCGTTGCGAGAATATCACTCGAAATCTTTCGGAGGAGATTAATCAGAATTTGCTTCATCTTGTTTGTTTTGGTCTAATGTATCGGGTTCTATTTCAAAGTAGTTCACCAAGAATTCGTTCAGCTCTCGGGTGGCCGGCACCACCGATTGATCCGAGAATCGAGCACCTTGTGGACTATCTATTGATATAAGTAAAGTATACCGAGTATCTTCCAATGTGGCAAACTGAATAAACGATTGAAACGTATCATCTCCATATCCTCCGATACTGGCAATCTGAGCAGTACCGGTCTTTCCTCCAATGCTGTAGCCTTCAATTCCAGCTTTTTTTCCATGACCGTTATCCACAACACTGACCAACATCGCCGCCAACTCACCTGCTGCTTCTTTTGATAACACTTGTCGAACCTCTTCCGGGGCCCGCTCCTCGACTGTTCCGTCTGGATATCGGATTTCTTTTACGACTCGAGGCTTCATCATGACTCCGTCATTTACAATAGAACTAAATGCTGTCAACATTTTGATCGGCGTAGTTGAGACTCCTTGACCAAACGAGGCCGTGGCATAGTTTACGTCTCGAGCATCTCGGGGATCTTTTTGAATGTTTGCAAAATTCGGCTGCCCCTCTCCCGGAAGATCAATTCCCGTTTTTTCTTCCATTCCAAAAGCCTCAATCAATCCCGTGGTAAACCGTTGCCGTCCCAGGAGTTGCTGAATATGAACCATTCCGGTGTTCAACGAAAAATCCAAGGCATAGGTCATAGTCTGTTCTCCGTGAACTTTTTCCAAAGAGTTTTTGATCGTAAATCCATTGAGAGTAACTTCTCCCGTATCAACATAGGTTGAATCAGGTGTGATCACATCATACTCGAGACCAAGCCCCACTGTGAATGGCTTAAACACCGATCCCGGTTCATACACGTTGGATACAAATGGATTGCGAAAAACCTGGATATCCTCAACCTTGTTATATTCATTGGGATCAAACGAGGGTGAGGATCCCATCGCATAAATATCTCCAGTGTCAGGATTCATAATTGCTCCCATCACACTCTTGGCATTGAACTGCTCATCGAGCCTAGTTAATACCTCTTCCAACTTAAATTGAATCGTATGATCAAGAGTCAAAACAAGGTCTGCTCCCTCTTGGGCATCTTGGCGCTCCCGTTCCGTAAGGGCAAGCCAAGTTCCGCGCGTGTCACTTTCTTTTCGCTCAAACCCATCCTCTCCTCGTAAAATATCGTTATACGATTGCTCCACTCCATATTGACCACTTCTGAGATCATCCCGCCGAACATACCCAATCACTTGTGAGGCAAGATTTTTTTCCGGATAATATCGCTCCTTTTTATCCTCATAGACGACACCTTTAAATCCTTGAGCTTGAAGTTCTTGTACCGTCTCCTCAGGAATATCACGGGCAATCAACTCCCACTGATCATTTGTCTTGGCTCGTTTCCGATCAAAATCAGCAGAGTCAAATCCTTCGATGAGATTCTGAAATGACTGCTTCAAATTCAAGTTATGCTCTTCGGACTGTCCGGCAAGCATTTTAGGATCAATGGCAATATCATACAGAGTCCGATTAATTGCGACGGGAAACAGCCCTCCAGTTTTCAGATCACGGAAAAAAATTTCACCCCGCTCCCCTTGAAGCGCGTACTCCCGAAAATGCTGTGACTGCGCCAACTCCTGATACTCGTCATGATTCATAACCTGAAGTTCAACTGCCCGAGCAACTACAGCACCAAATAACCCAATAATTCCCAGCAAGAAAACTCCCACCTTGATTCGTGAAAGTCTTTGGGATGCACCTATTCGTTTCGATCGCAGTGCCATATCTATAGAATCTTATCGTCTTACCAGTGCTCCGTCGTTTCCTACATGACGAAAATCAGATTGCTCCATTCCAACAATAGCCTCTACATTTTGAAGTCCATAAATAGAGCTCGACTGAGCCAATTCCATATTTAGCTCCGTCCGCTCTTCTTTTACCTGAGCTAATTCTTTCTGAAGCTCAGTTACCTCGTACCCTTGAGTAGACAAACTATTTGTCTCGGCAATATAGACCACAGCCAGCATAAGAACTGCGAGGATGAGGAATCGTAATGGATTTCGCTGTGTTTGGGTATTTGGTTTCATACCAGATTATTATTGATGTTTGCAGAATACACGCATCTTTGCGCTTCGAGACCGGGGATTTTCGGCAATTTCTTGTTCTGTAGGAATGATCGGCTTTTTGGTGAGAATATCCCCGTGTCCAGCTGAGGCAAGTTCTCGAAAGATATTTTTCACAATCCGATCTTCTCCGGAGTGAAAGGAAATCACCACCAATCGACCATCTTCATCGAGCACCTCCACTGCATCCCTGAGAAACTGTCGGAGGACATTCAGTTCGTCATTCACCTCGATTCGTAACGCTTGAAAGACTCGAGTCGCAGGATGAATTCGTCCATCTTTGAACCGTCCCGGAACCACTGATCGAATCAACTCTGCAAGCTGAGTAGTGGTTTGGATCTCTTGTTTTTTCCGCTGCTCACAGATAATGCGAGCAATGCGCCCGGGAAACTTCTCATCTCCGTATTCTCGAAAGATATCCACAAGATCTTGTTCCCGATAGGTATTCACAATATCTCGAGCTGTCAGAGTTTGCGTCTCGCGGTCAAATCGCATATCAAGCTCTCCTTCTTGTTGGAAGCTAAATCCTCGTTCAGGATTATCAAGCTCCATAGAAGAAACTCCCAAATCCGCCAAGATTCCTGCTACAGACTCTAGATTTCGTTCTTCTACCACTTCTCTCAATTGAGCAAAGTTTGCGTGAACAAAGCGTACTCGATCGGTTTGTGACTCAAGTCGAGCTTGAGCCTGTGAAAGTGCATCCCGGTCTGCGTCAATTCCAATCACTTCTCCACTCTCGAGTTGTTCAGCAATTGCGGCGGTATGCCCACCAAGTCCCAATGTTGCGTCGATATATCGACCATTCGGATTAATTGCTAAATATTCGAGAGCTTCATCTTTCAGTACTGATACGTGATTCCAATCCATACCTTGGTTATACTCCTAATTCACCGAGCTTCTCAGCAATTTCTGATGACTCGGATTCTGTCTGTTCTTTGTATTCTTGCCACTTGTCTTCATTCCAGATTTCCAATCGGTCAAAGAGTCCTGCCACCACTACCTTTTTCCCAATCCCGGCATATTCGCGGAGATAGTCAGGAAGAACAACTCGTCCTTGCTTATCAAGAACTGTATCCATAGCTCCTGCAAGCATCAATCGGGCAAAAGCTCGAGTACTCGACTGACTGATAGGAAGGTTCGCTAACTTGGTGGCAAGGTTTTTCCACTCCTCGTAGGTGTAGACCCACAAACAATTATCTAATCCTTTGGTAATAACAACTCCCGCTCGAAGGTCATCCCGAAACTTTTTCGGGACTGCGAGCCGCCCTTTGGCGTCTATAGAGTGGTTATATTCTCCGATGAACATAGATTGTTTAAAGGTTTCATTCAGTTTACCACTTTTCCCCACTTTCTACCACTTATACCCATTATAGAATCTTTGTTCCCCACCGTCAAGAAAAAATCCCCACTTTTGTGGGGATCAAAATACGTCAGAGAATTAAAAGACCCGCTCAACAATGTTGAAGAGCGGGCGTTGTTGGACAAAGAACTGACTCCAGATGCACTTTTTGTGAAGATGTAAGCGAGACTTATAGAGAAACCTCAAACTCTACTTGCGTCACTCACACTTCGGAGAAGGCAAAGGATATCAGATCTTTTTTGAACTAGCGTTCCCAGATGTGTTCCGACTCGGAGTCGGAACAAAAATATTTTAGCAGAACCCCGGGGGCCGGGTCAAGGCATGTACTTTCTCAACCACATTCTGCATGACTCCAGAAAAGAGCGATACAAAGAAATGAGTGGTTTCTAACATAAAGAGCGAGCCTCTCTATAGATTTCAAAGCTGGAACTTACCAACTTATACTCTTAGTACACCAAAAACCCCTCTCTTTCGAGAGGGGAGTTATCCACTTTTTACTCAAGTTACAAAGCTT
>CAJXTH010000033.1 GCA_913060955.1 uncultured bacterium
CAAACCTATCTTGTGTAATACGTGATAAGGCATATACATACAGTCGGAAAGCTTCCTGAGATATTGATCTAAATGCATCAGGATTTACTTCTCGTACATTGTTGTTTTTGAGAGAAGTTTCTAATTTTTGAGCAAATGATAAACAATCTTTCGTACTTTCAGAGCGAATCATTGCCGATGCTTGTTGTTGTATTTCTTGGATTGTCATGAGGGTCTAGTTGTTATCCTTGGAGCCCTTTCATAAAGGAATCAATTGCGGGGGTACTATTATTGTTGTTTTGTAAGGTCTCAATTTCTTTAATAAGACTTTTCTTTACATTCTCTTTGAGATCTTGCCAGTTTTTAGGATTTTCAAGGCTTGATGGAGTGTTTCCCTTTACATATTGTTCAAGCTTTTCTTTACTAAATGTAAGTTCTGGATTACCAGATCCATCTAACTTAAATCCAGTAAAGTCTCCATTCGAATCTGTCAAAGCTTGAGGTGATTTAAATGTATCAGAGGTGATTTTCTTGGAGGCGGAGCTAGCTGATAATCCTGCAAGGTATCCCATGTAAGGATCAGTTCCAGAGCTTCCATTACTCTTTGCAAACTCTTGCGCTGAACTAATATCTTCTGATTTAGATAATCCAACCGCATAGGACAATTGATCTTCTTTTTTGAGGGTATATTCAAGACCCTTTCGGAAATTATCATCAAATTGAGTTCCTGAATCCTTAAGTTCATCCCGCAGGTATGCATCTAGTTTTGCTGCATCAGATCCATACTTTTTGTTATAAGCTTCGTTTCCTTCAAACAAAGCAGAGATTTGTTCCATTTGAGCAAGTCGTTTCACTCCTGCACGTGCTTTTGAGTATTGACCAGCGTTTTTTGCTTTTGTTATTGCTTCTACAATAGCTACAGCATCTTCGTTATCCTTGAAGGCATCAGTATTGTCCTTGTCTGCAGCATACAAGGCTTTAATTGCATTAGGAGTTAGGTTTCCTTCTGTTCTCATCTTTTCATATACTCCTAGCTTTGACTGATCATATCGGAACTTGCGTCCATCTTCTGTTGCAAGTTGTGCAAAACCAAGTGGCCCTTTTCCTCGTTTTACATCTTCTTTCACATTTTCTTTTAATACATCGTAATTTGCATTCTTACCAATTACCGTAGCTCCCGCCCCAACAGTTTTATCAGCTAGCTGTACCGATTGTTTTCCTTTCTTCTGGATATCTTTTCGGAGTTGGTTGGTCCCAGGTCCTCCGAGTCCAATATATGCTCCAAGTCCTAGTGTTGCTGCTCCTGCGGTCCATCCTACAGCTTTTGTTACTGCTGCTGGTGCTGCGCTTGCCGCTTGTTTTGCTTGGATATTAGCTAAGAAGAATAATACAACTACGAGGACCATGTTTTCTACGGTAAATGAGCTTGCATTTGCAACTGCACCGAGAACAGTAAATCCAAGATATAGAATGAAAATTACAACAGGTCCTTCAACAAGAGCTCCTTGAAATCTTTTCATCCAATCCTTTTGAATTCCTTTGAGTGGAGGAAATAGAGTCGCAACAAAAGCAAGGGGAGCCGTCATTATTACTATCCAAAGTGTTACTAGTCGTACAACAAGGGCAATAGCTGTCCAAAGAACAGTAAAAATCAAGGTAGCAAGAACAACGATCTGAAAGAGAGTTCTGATACTATTTGCAAATGCACCATCTTGAACGGAAGGTTCTCCTGGTATTTGGTTACTTACGTCTCCAAGAGAGTTAATGTCTGTAATTTCCGCAACGACTCCTCCAATACCATCACTATTATTTGAGATTATAGCGTTATAAAACTCAATCATAATGATTTGAGAAATATCAATGAATACTCCCACAATTGGAAGACTAAAGTTAATAAGAAGAGCAACGAAAATAAATGTTGGAAGCATTCGTTTTGCACTGTAGTTATCGATTGGCCCTCCAACTACAGTAGCTATTGCAATGAATAAGAGAGCAAGTGCAAAAAATAAATTTGCAAAATCTCGAGTTGCAGTCCAACCAGCTCGGACACCTTCATTAAAGAAATCCTGTTGTTGAATAACCCATGTAAGTAAATTTCCTACTAAGTTTAGAGTAAATGCTAAGAAGCTTCTAACTAGACCAAGGACAAATGATACTGTTGCATCAATTGCAGTTTCTCCAGCGCCTAGAAACCAATTAATAATACCAGCATTTGCTTCATTGGGAGTGATTACTGTGACAGTAATTAGAGCAATCGCTATTGATAGTAGTATATATTTTTGTTTTTTGTTCATGTCTATTCGATTACCCAGTCATTAAACAGTCCTGATAAGGTGTTGTTTAATTCACAGTTGATGCTTGAAGCAAGGTTTTCTAGAAGAGTATCTCCAATGGATGAGAGAGGGTTTTCTTCGGTATAGTCTCCGAACAGCCCTTCTTTCAGTACGGGATCAAGGGTACCTTCTAGGATATTGGTTGGAACAGAGGCGTAACATTTGTCAGATGCAACGATTGCTTGATCAAATGTTGCTCCGATAACTTTGTTTACCAGTTCATCAATGTTTGATCCTGGGCTTTGGATAATCTTGGTAAATGGATTTCGTTCATTGTTATCAGTTTTTGAAAAGAATCCATCTCCGTCTCGAAGTTCTTGATCGAGTTGTGCTGCTGCTTGTTGGGCTCTTCTTTCTGCTTCAGAACGAATACTTATTTCGATATCATTTAGGTTATTCTGAGACATCAAAGCTAACATAGTACATTCCATGCTGATTTGACTTGCTTCTGTGACTTCTCCTTCACAGAAGTCATTGTAATCTGGTCGATCAAAGGTATTTTCAAATTCTTTGAGATCTTCGAATTCTTGTCTGATTTCGTCCAGGATTGATAGATCAAAGCTCTGGTAAGATTGGTAGGTTTCGAGGGCATCTTTGGCTACAACTCCAGTTTCTGGGTCGAGTACTCCAAAGTCGATACCCAACTTCCGAACATCGTCGTAGTTTTCTGGAGTAAGGTTCTGTTGGGAAATGTTGTTTCGAACATTGTCGGATACTGTTCCGATAGTCTGAGCTTTTTGCTGTTCAGCAAGAGGTCCATCGATCAGTTCTTTTTGTTGGTACATAGCAAGATCATCTACTACAACTACTGGAAGAGGATTAGGAGAGACTATGTTGGTTGGGACAGGAAGCGGGTTGAAAAGGTCAACGGGAACAGGTCCTTGGTTGATAATGTTTACGGGCACTCCAGGGTCATCCAAGTTCGGAACAGATGTGTTGTATCCATCTCCAGTTTGCGGCCCTTGGTATCTGCTGTCAGGAGCGTCAATCACAGGTGCATCGATACAAGCATAGACTGGTTCAATTTCTTCTCCTCCTGTGAATCCTCCGTCGATTGCTTGTCCTGCTAAATCTCCTGCTTCATCACTTCCGGTAATATCACTTACAACTCCACCGATTAGGTCTCCGAGAGTCGAGTTTGGTGAGGTAATTGGAAGGACTCCACGGTAGGTCTTTTGACAGGTTTGATTCTGTCCACAAACCAGATCAGGACCACAGCCTGCTCCGTAAAGGTTGTTCGCTTCTGTAGGTGGGGTTGATAAAGCAAATGCTCCGGAGATGAGGACTCCGGTTCCAAGTAAGAATGCTGAAATGTATTTTGCTTTTGTGAGATTCATGTTCATGATCTAGATTTCTTGATCGTAGGTGATTTGATACTTGTCAGAGAGTGTCTTGAGGTCCTGTCTGATTGGTTCATTGAGTTTGTCGAGGAGGCTCATGGCGAGTCGGATATCGATATCTACTTTGAGTGGGTCTTCTTCAGCTGTGAGAAGATTGTTCAAAAAGTGATGCTGAATCTGGGTTATCCTCAGGTACTTCTTATGGAGAGGAAGTGCGTCTCTAGGAACTTCGATTGCAAATAACTCAAGGTAGAGCTTTCGATTTGCTTCGAGTTGGGCTTCCACGTCTGCCAAGTCTTCGTTGAGGGACTCTTGGACAAGTTTGTTAATATTAATGTTCACTTGATTCTCGTTAAATACAGTATAAACATCTTGGAGGTATTTTTCAATCGACTCGGTCGAGGAATTATCCACAATTGTAAAATACTGCTCTGGAAGAGTAGGGAAAACTACGTCGTCAATTTGAACTTGTTGGATTTCTTCTCGAGTCTTGGTGTCGAACCGCTCATTTGATTGGATGGCTGCTCGAAGGATCCCAAGAGTTGTCTCGGTGATATTGATCTCTTGTTCTTTTCCATCCACTACCTGGATGAGTTTTATTTCTGATAGTCCCGATTCGATGGCGACTTGTTCTGGCTCTGCTTGGCTTGAGCGAAACCAAAACGTTAACAGTCCTACAAAGGTAAGAAGTAGGGCAAGTGGTACCAGGAATATGCTGTGTGTTTTGAAAAATTGCATACCGAACGTATGTATTATCTGTAGGTATCATAGCATGATTGCCTGGTTTTACATAGAATGAAATGCATGATATTCTATAGATAGTAAAATACACAAATACATATGGTAGTAACTGAGCAATTTTTGCTGACAATATATACCGTCTTGCTCTTAGAAGTTGGACTGGCGCTGTTGTTGGTGATTATTATCCTCTGGGATATCAAACGTGCTGTGGATAAGTCTTTGGCGGTAATTTCCCGAGTAAATACCGTTGGAGAACAGGCGGTCGGAGCACTCGAGCAGGTAGTTGCTGTACTTACAACGGTGACTACCCTTGGTGGTTTGACTTCCAAGGTCGCAGATATGTTTGGAATGGGGGAAGAAAAATCAGAACCTCGCCCAAAGAAGCGACGAAAAATACTATAAAACATTAGATATTAACAATACAACTATGAAAGGAAAAGGATTTATCAAAGGAATTGTCACTGGAGCTGCAGTAGGTGCTGCTCTTGGGGTTCTCTTCGCTCCTAAGTCAGGAAAGGAAACCCGAAAAGACATCAAAAAAGCGTATGACAAAGTGAGTAAAGATGTTGCAAAACAAGTCAAAGAAGCAAAGAAAATCACCCAAAAAAGCTACGAAGAAATGGTAGACAAAGCTGTACGAGAGTATGAGAAGGTGCAGTCTATGACCAAGGATCAAGTAGATAGTTTGAGTGTTGCGTTGAAAGACAAATGGGACGACGTGAAGAAGAAGTAGTATTCTTTTACGTACGAACACTTCGGCTTCTCCTTTACGGGAGGAGTCGTTTTTGGTATATCTAAGATATCTATTGAATGAAAAAGAACTATGTTGTATCACTTCTTACGTCATGGAACCCTGTGGGTCTTTCGAATACTCGTTATGCCGTTTTGTACTCCAACTCAAGTCCGAAACGTAGATCGGCTTAAAGGAATACAAGGACCTCTCATTTTGGCCGCCAATCATGATGGGCGGATTGATCCAGTGTGGATAACTATGATGATTCACCGAGCTGAGCCAAAGGTGTTTAAAGACGTTCGCTTTTTTGCTTGGCATACCTTTTATGATATGCCGATCTTGGGGTGGTATATCCGGAATATGAAGAGTTACCGATTGATCAATCGCCAAGGTCTTCAGGTGTTGGATCCGGGAGTTGAATTTTTGAAAGAAGGAGGGATGATTGGAATTTTTCCAGAGGGGAAGATTCGAAAACTTACCGAAAAAGATAAGCGGGCCAAGCGAGGTATTGCCTATCTTGCCTGGAAGTCTGAGGCTCCTATTTTACCGATCTATATCAAGTATCATAAACGGTGGAAGCGACTTCCGTTCTATACTCTGGAATTTGCCGTGGGGGAGCAGTTTACAATTCATGATATAATCAAATCAGAAGATGATTTGCAAAAAGGTGCAGATCAAGTATTAGGACCAATTTACGACCTTGCTTCAAAATAAATACGCAATTCGAATCATTTTGGCTGGATTTCTCATGGTAGTTTCCATTGGATTGATTTTCGTGTATCGCCAAGGTGATTCAAACACTGCCCCTGAGACGGAAGAACAAGTTACCGAGAGTACGACGAATCGAAGATCAGCTCCACTCGGGGAAGCTCGGGTTGTGGGAGAATCCGTTTCTCGTCCAGATGAATCTTCCAGTCAAGATACGGAAGATCAGTCTTCCAGCAACTCGAATCAATTTCTGAACGATGCGCCAGAAGGTGTGGTAGATATTCCCGAGGTAGAACAGTTTGAAGAGAGTATTGAGCTTGCGGTTACCGCACCAAGTCGTTATCAGGTATTCTCTGTGGGAGATGTAATTCGAGTTTCCTTTAATTCAAACGCACTACGTGAAGTTCAGGTGTATGTCAGAGAGTCTCCAGAGGTCTGTGAAGGTGATCAGACGTGTTTGTCTCAGTTTTTGGCTTTTCGAACCAGTTATTCTGTGGGTGCCCGCTCCCTGAATCGAGGATACATCGATATTGAGACTGGCTCTTTTGAAGCTGGGCAATATCTGGTTGAAATTGTTGACGGAAATACTATTATTGGATCAAGTCAGGAGTTTGCGTTAGTATCTGGGGACCCAAGCTTGAGTGTAATTATTCCCTTTGAAAACCAAGAGCTTTCAGGAGATGGAGAGTTAGTCCGATGGGAGGCTACGCCGGACGTGTTCTTTGTGGATATCTTTATCGAGGGGACGTCACGAAGACAAATTGCCGCTAACAAGCGAAACGATAATTTCTTTGCTTGGGATTATACTACAACAACAGGTCAATCAGTTGAGAATGGATCATATGTGATGGTCTTCGAAGATCGGTTTACGGGTGAGGAATTGGATCGGGTACCATTCGAGTTATCAAAAAACTAAGGTATAATAGCATATATGAAAGCAATACTTCTCTCAGCCTTGATCTTTGCCGGAGGTGCTCTGGCTACGCTTTGGTTATATGCTGTACCTCAGACGACTGCGATTGGTCCCTTTGGATCCCGGGTACCGTTTGGAGGGCCAATTAGTTTTGTGTGTAGTTGCACTTGTACTGGAGAGACCTTATGGCGTGTAGGAAGACCAAGTGCCTATACCTGGCCAGAGAATCGAAGCGAAACTTTTTTATCAGGTGGATACACTAGTTATTATCTGAAAGATCGGATTCAGTCTGGTGAATGGACGGTTGGTATGGCAAGAGAGCCCAAAAGTACTTGTCTCAAATTGGTCTGTACTCCACAAGGATGTTTTTGTGAGCCGTGTGGATCCGGATATCCTATCCAATATATTGGAACAGATAGTCCACAAACTGGGTTTGGACCTGAACAACGATAAATGATATGCCTACTCGACGAATTCAACTTCAGAATACCTATTATCTAATTCGTCACGGGGAAGCGGTATCAAATCAGAACGATATTTTGATCTCTTCCATTGAGCGATCATCAGAATCTCCGTTGACAGAAAAAGGTCTGGATCAAGTGAAGATCATGTGTTCTCGTCTTCGAAGAGAGTCTATTACTCGGATTGTTGCATCTGATTTTTTGCGTACACAGGAAACGGCTCAAGAGTTGTCAAAGTGCTTGTCGGTCCCCATAGAGTATGACCTTCGGTTACGCGAACGATTTTTGGGAGATTTTGATGGTACTGTAACTATGTATTGCGCCAATGAGTCGGGCGATACGTCTATGATTTGTCCCACTGAG
>CAJXTH010000034.1 GCA_913060955.1 uncultured bacterium
CATAGCGTGCAGAAAGTTGGGCAGCAGCAATCAAGGCCGGATCAGTGACTCGAACTCCATGGTGCAATTCATACTTTTCTTTGATTCCCCGCAAGATACTAATGGTATCCTCTACCGTTGGCTCCCCCACAAATACCGGTTGGAATCGTCGCTCCAAGGCAGCATCTTTTTCGATATCTCGATATTCTTTCAATGTAGTTGCTCCCACCATATGGAGTTCTCCTCGGGCCAGGGCTGGCTTGAGCATATTTCCTGCATCGACCGCTCCCTCAGCTCCACCGGCTCCGACGATAGTGTGAAGCTCATCAATAAAGAGGATTACCTCTCCATCTGAATCAGTCACCTCTTTGATAACAGCTTTCAAGCGGTCTTCAAACTCACCGCGGAACTTAGCTCCTGCAAGTAAAGCTCCAATCTCAAGGGATATAAGCCGCTTATGCTTGAGTCCGTCTGGGACATCTCCATTCACTATACGCTGAGCAAGTCCCTCTACAACCGCAGTCTTTCCAACTCCCGGCTCTCCAATGAGCACCGGATTATTTTTTGTTCGTCGTAATAAAATCTGAATCACCCGACGAATCTCATCGTCTCGGCCAATCACCGGATCCAGTTTTCCCGACTCGGCCCGTTCGGTAAAGTCAATGCCGTATTTTCCCAAGGCATCAAATGTTTGATCTCCGGTTTTTGAATCAACAGACCGGTTTTTTCGATTGTGTACCATAGCTTCTTTGAGGTTAGCGTATGAAGGAAGAATAGATTGAGAGTTTGAATATACTTCACGAGCTGCCAAGAATAATACGTCAGCTCCAATAAACTGATCTCCAAGTTCCTGCCGAATCGTTCGCGCTCGAGCAAAGGTAGTCTGAGCACGATTAGACAAGTACTGACCAGCATCAACGTTGCTTGCTTTGGATAACCGATCTAATTCTTGAGACAATTCCTGGTCAACTAATTCCAAATCAACCTGCTTTGAGGAGACCATTCGAGCAGCTACGCTTTCGGGAACGGACAACAAAGCCGCCATAATATGCTCCGGCTCAATGGCCTGATGAGAATATTCCCGGGCCAGGCGTTGAGCAGACTGAATCGCCATCAAAGATTGCTCTGTGAACTCTTCAGGATTCATAGTGTTGTATGTTCTATTCTTACTCCTATTATACTCCTTTTTGCCCCAGTTTTTCAACCTTGGCAAGATATCGATTCTTTGTAGACTCGTGAGCATTTAATACATTAAGAGCAGTCCTCCGAACAGGATGAATCCCGACAAACTCCAAAACTCCTCGTTTCAAAGCTTGAAAAAAGGCATCCCGCCGCCACAAAAGACTATACCAGAACGGAATAGTCTGCGTATAAATTACTCGGGCCGAGCGTCCTGAGAGTTTCTTATCCCAACCCGGAATCAGGTCATCAGTATGCATCTTGAAGGCAAACCCCGGTAGGATCGCACGGTCAAATAATCCCTTAACTTGAGCAGGAACGGATTCCCACCAGACAGGAGTGACCAGTACAAAATGTTCACACCACTCCAAATTCTCTTGCTGAGCAACTAAGTCAGGCTCTAACTCTTGGATTTCTTTGTACCCAGCATGCAAAATCGGGTCAAATCTCAAGTCACGGACTCGCACCAACCGTACATCATGACCGGCATTCTTGGCAGAATCCGAATATCGTGTAGCAAGATCTGCGCCAAATACCGATTGTTCAGGACTTCCATCGAGTACATAAATCTTCATTATTCTGTTCTGGTTAATTCATAAATCACGCCAGCTTCCTGATCAGCAATCAACAAAGCCTGCTCAGATACATCTACAATAGCTCCTGGCTTTCCCCACGCAGAACCCGATCGATCCAACCAGCCAGTAATAAGGTTTTGAACCTCACCTGTATCTGGATTTACCACTACCACCTTGTATCCTCGTGGAACGGTATATCGATCTGAACCAGCATAGGATACGGCAAACAATCCACTCAGACTCTCCGAAATCGTACTGGGAATTTCCGTTATTCCGGCAGGAGCAACGTGAGCCGCAAGTTCAACCAATGGCGCTTCCGCCTGAGAGGTACAAAAATCGACTTTGTTTGGATATTTGGGATCAGTAGCTTCCTTTCCATAGCAGAATGGCCATCCATAATCTCTTCCCTCCTCTACTCGATTCAATTCACTCGGAGGCAAGGTAGCTGAAATCCCTGATCGTCCTTGATCCAAAACAACTACTCGTCCGTCTCGAACAGTCATCCCTCCGACACTATGAAATCCCTTGGCATAGAGCTCCTCGTCAGATCCATCCAAGGCATATGACATAATACTTCCATACCGGGGATCTCGCTCCTCACAGGCATCACAACGAGCCGGAATCGAGATAACCAACCGACTATCCTTTACGAGTATCTGCTTGCCAACAGAGCCATTGTGTCGAGGCAAATCATCGATAATAATCTCCCGATCTTGGTATTCTCCCTCTGCTGTAACTTCCCGATAGGCGTATACTTTCTCACCAGAAACAACATAGAGATCCCCCTCATGCCAGGCAAGTCCGGATAAATTCGGAAGCGAAGTATCTACTACTTCTAATCGAGATCTGTCAGAACGGGGAACAACACTCACCTGCTGAGCATCACTATCGGAAACAAATACATTCCCCTGATCATCAACAGCGACTCCTTGAGGCTTCTCGATTTGGTCAGTAAATACGTCAATTTGGTACTGCTCAGGGAGATTTAAGGTTCTCTTCTCTCCGGAAATATTAATAATCTGAGGTTTCAAGCTTCCCGAGACAGGCTCTTCCAACGTATCAGAAGAGGTAAGGTTGTTTCGTTCAATCTCTTGCTCTACCAGTTGATCGACTACTCTTCCTTGCCTCCATACCATAACTCCTAACAGGACAATCAAGATTGCCATCATGGCTCCAGTCACTCGGATCAAGGTTTGTGATGAAATTTGTTGCATAATCGTTTCTTAATCTTTCGGTCGGAAGTAAAGCACCAGGAAGGATCCAATTAATACACCTCCCAAGCTAATCAAAAACGCTTGAGCAGATACATTCAAGGCTTGAACATCCCACAGAGCTAGGGCTCGCCCAATATTTGCCAGCGGAGGAACCAATGAAATCCCAATCGACAGTCCAGCAAGAGTATTCGATGTTTTTGGCCAAATCCACATCAGCGATCCAATAATCCCCAGTAAAATAGCAACCACAAAATACTCTCCCCCCGTGGCAGGCTCATACACCACAACCTCTGGTACAAACCCCACAAGTTCGGCTAATAAGTAGGTAATCATCGCCGACATAATCGAAATTGCGTAGACGAACATCAAGGTAACAAAGGCCAGCACCGCATCTCGAAGCTTTCCCAAAATAGCAAATCCCACAAAAGAAATAATCGGATCCAAAAAGGGAGCAACCAACATTGCCCCAATCAAAATATATTGATCGTCCATCAGAATAGCCATGGTAGCCAAAACACTGGCAATAATCGACAGCCACAAGAAATCAGCATCAAGAGTAATCTCATCCTCTGCTCGTGAAAGAATTTTTCGATTTTCAAAAAACGTTCCCAGTCCCATAGATTTTGTTTGATTTCTTTGATTATATCATACAAAGTAAAACCCCAACTAGATATTTCTAGCTGGGGGCAACACTATTCTTGAGCAACTGGGAACAAGATCCCGAAACATGATTCAACAACCTCTAACAACATTTGGAATATCAACAAGCGCGCTTGTGCTTGCTGATATCGAGCAGATTTTATCGTGAGCCTAGAGATATCAGTAGATTCAATTGATTCTTGCCGCTCTCGAAGACTAACATTTAATGTCTTGAGACAAATCGAAATTTCATCTTGAAGATATCCTACATACCATCGCAAATCATCCAAAAAAGGTTCCTTGGAGACCCCACCAAGTGGATTACGAGTGAATTTGAGAATTTCCCAGAACACCAATGCTTCTCTAAGTTGTTTTGCAAAAGACTGGTTCACTACAGAGTTGGGTTCTGGAGGCTGAAACCACCGAGAACCTTCCATCCAGTCACATAGTTCCTCAAGAGATGACAGTGTCTGCAACTGGTTCACAGCATCATCAATATCCCTTCCCATACATTTTCCGGAGGTAAGAACGTACAGACAGACTATTCGGAACAGGGAAAGATAGGGTCTATCTTGAAGATGGTATAACTCCAAAATTTGCAGTCGGGTTCCATCCACATGAGCAAGATGATGATTTCCGATTTTGATAGATTGAATAACCAGCTGGTTGTTCATATCTACTCCTTGCTAAAAGCGTAAAAGTACATACTTCTACTATATCCAATTACTGCCCAGCTTTCAACTTCCGAATAGAAAAAGATTGGATATCTTTTTTAGATACTTTCCCGTGCTCTTCAAAAAATACGTGTCGGGCCTTAGTGTCGACATATTTATCGTGAAAGACAGTTCCATCGCGGAGTTTTACCCGAACGGTCTTTCCTTTGTAGGTGGATGAGTGTGTAGACATGTCTTTACTATACCAAACAAAAAACAGACGCTCAATTGGCGCCTGTTTTTTTGAGTATCAATTAGTCTCGATCGACTTCTTGAGCAAATCGTACCAATGACCGCACGGTCTGTCCGGTTGCTCCACTTACCCCAAGAGCATTTTTCCCCTTGTTGTAGGCAGATCCGGCAATGTCGAGGTGAGCCCACTTGTAGGCTTTTGGTTCTTTGATTCCAAGTGACTCGTTTCGGAACAGGTTCTGATCCACGAAATGGGACAAGAACAGTCCCGCAGTGATGTGGCCTCCCATGGCTGCATCTTTTCCAAGGTTCAAGAGATCAGAAATTTCTCCTTGAACTTGTTCTCGGAGTACTTCTGGCATTGGGACATGAATGGTCTTTTCTTGTTCTGCTACGAATGTTTCCTGAAGCGCTTCGATAAACTCTGAATCATTTCCCATAAGTGCTGTGAAGTGTTCGGTCAAAGCTCGCATACATGCTCCGGTTAGGGTAGCAGCATCGATGATATAGTCAGGATCCTGCAAGGTTGCATAAGCAAGAGCATCTGCCAGGGTAAGTCGGCCTTCAGCGTCAGTGTTGATAACCTCGATAGTCTGTCCTGAGTAAGAAGTCAAAATATCATCAGCCTTGTACGAATTTCCTGCCACCATGTTTTCGGCAAAGGCAGAGATCCAATGAATCTCAGTGTGAGCAAGATCAATCTGAGACAGCGCTTTGGCAGTTCCAAACATTGTTCCCGATCCTCCCATATCCATTTTCATGGTTTTCATGAATCCACCGATCTTGATGTCCAGTCCTCCAGCATCGTAGGTAAGTCCTTTTCCGACTAGAGCAATTCGATTTTTGACTTCTCCAGTTGGCTTAATCACAACATGAGCCAAGATTGGATCATGAACACTCGCTCGTCCAACAGCCAGGAAGGCTCCCATTCCCATTCGCTCAAGTTCTTCTCGCTCGATAAATTTAAGCTCAACTCGAAGGTTTCCAGCAAACTCAGATCGGATCATATCGGCAATCGTAGACGGATTTACGGACTCCGGCATGTCATCGATCATTCGTCGAGTGAGGGTGACTCCATCATTCAAAGCCTGCAATTCTTGCTTCCATGCATCCGTTACAAGAGCCATCTCCGGCTCAGCAACAGATACTTTCAAATCCTTTCGGGTAGATTTGTCAGCCGGAATATAGGTATCCAGCATCCAAGAAGCTTGGTGCATTCCGAGTACAAATAGCTGCAATCGCTTTGCTTGAGATTCTTTTGACTCTCCGGAAAATACTTGGCACAGTCCAGACACCTGGAAGGTATCAAGTGCAGTCTTCTTGGTGGCGTTTACCACAGCAGCACCCAGTTCATAGGTATCTACCTCGTTCCATTGGTCAGTAGATTTGATCGAAGATTTTTTGGTAACTCCAACCAAAACCTGATTCTTCTCAGGAAGAACGGCAACTTGTTTGTAGGTTCCCTTGAACTTCAAATTCTTGGCAAGATCATCGGCAATGTGCTGAGCGACAGTTTCTTCAGAAACCAAAATCACTTTGGTTGCTTCTGAGTACGGCGGCATTTCAATAAGAGATTTCATACGAGGCAGAACTAAATTCTATATCCCCATCATACCAAACCCGCTCCAGAACAGCAATATGCTAAAGACCCGTCATTCCCAACTAGATTGGGAATCTTACTCACGAAACCACAAAGATTCTACTCCAATTCTGTACAATCCTGACAGCACTCCCATTTTTTGCTATTATACAAGAAATACTTGATAATTCATTATCACACTATGTCCAAGAAAAATCCCCTGAACAAAGTCAAAGAAAAGGTCAAAGCACCCAAAGTAAAGGACCTCCACAAGCACGGATTTACCTTCATCGAGGAGTTCAAGGCCTTTGCATTCAAAGGAAACATCATTGACCTCGCCGTTGGTATCATCGTTGGTACTGCGTTTAATAACCTAGTCCAGTCATTCGTAAAAGATCTGATCATGCCGATCTTTGGATGGATGCTCGCCGGACAAAGCTTCTCAACGCTCTACATCGTCCTTGGTGGAGGTGAGTTCGAAAGCCTCGAAGCCGCTCAAGCAGCCCAAGCACCCGTACTGCTCTATGGTCAATTCATCAACAACGTAATTGACTTCTTGGTATTGGCACTTACTGTATTCGTTGTTCTCCGATACTTCCTCCGAATCAAAAAAGAAGAAGAGAAAAAATAGCCTTAAGTATATATTTAACTATATACTTCCGAAAACTAACACCACCCCATGAATCCAGATCGAATCAATCAGCTTACGCCCACCGATCGGAAACTTCGGCCCGGAAACGTTGTCTACTGGATGTCTCGAGATATGCGGGTCGATGATAACTGGGCCTTGTGGTATGCCCGAGAAATGGCCAAGAAGTTTGAGTCAGGTGTGTGTGTAGTGTTTAACTTGGTTCCGTCATTCAAAGAAGCTGGGGCTCGGCAGTTTGATTTTATGTTCCAAGGTCTCCAAGAAGTCCAAAAACGTCTGGAGACAAAAAACATTCAGTTTACTGTTTTGACTGGGGATCCCTCTGAAACAGTTCCAACTTTTGTTACCGAACACGATATCTCACTCTTAGTAACAGATTTTTCTCCGCTCAGAATTTCTCGAACCTGGAAAGAACAGGTGTCCAAGAACCTTCCTGACTCGGTAACATTTCAGGAAGTTGATGCCCACAATATCATCCCGGTTTGGGTTGCATCAAACAAACAAGAATATGCTGCTCGAACGATTCGTCCGAAAATCAACAAGCTCCTGGATGCATGGCTGGTTGAACCACCAGAATTGTATGAGCC
>CAJXTH010000035.1 GCA_913060955.1 uncultured bacterium
CAGCTTTGGAATTCAATAAAAATGGTATAATCTTCCATTCCTTGTTTTTTTAATGAAACTGAGCAAAAGCTATTATCAACAAGAAGATGTGGTGGCCTTGAGCAAGGATTTGCTCGGGAAAGTCATCTACACCCGATTTGATGGTGTTTTAACTTCCGGAATCATTAACGAAACAGAAGCTTATGCGGGGATAACTGATAAGGCTTCTCATGCATATGGCGGCAGACGTATCAAAAGAACGGAAACCATCCGAAGTAGTTGCCGAGATGTTTGCAACCACTCACGAACGTGAGCCTGAAATCAAAGCCTACACTACTCTCTTTGAAGATCAAGCCAAGGAGCAAGCTGCTTCCGTGGATGCAAAACTTGCCAAGGGAGAGGAGATCGGTCTCCTGGAAGGAATCCCGATGTCGATCAAAGATATTATTTTGATTGAAGGGACTCGAACAACCGCTTCAGCTCTGATGCTCGAAGATTATACGGCGGTATATGACGCGACGGTAACCAAAAAGTTGAAAGCAGCGGGAGTTATCTTTACTGGAAAAACCAACCTTGACGAGTTTGCCATGGGGTCTTCTACCGAGAACTCAGCCTTTGCTGCAACGCGAAACCCTCATGATACCGAGCGAGTCCCCGGAGGATCTTCTGGTGGATCTGCGGCTTCTGTGTCCGCTGGGATGGCTGCGGGATCTCTCGGAACAGACACCGGAGGTTCAATTCGACAGCCAGCTTCTCTTACTGGAATTGTTGGTATGAAACCTACCTATGGACGGGTGTCTCGATTTGGAGTTATGGCTATGGCTTCTTCTCTAGACCAGGTAGGTCCATTTGCCAATACGTCTCTGGACGCTGCTTATATTTTGAAAACGATTGAGGGAAAAGACCCAATGGATGCCACCTCAGTTGAACTTTCTGCTGATCAGCAATTAGATTTTGATAAGATTACTTCTGGTGATGTGTCCACGTTGACTGTGGGACTTCCCAAAGAGTACTTCATCGATGGAATCGCGCCCGAAGTTCGAGCCGCAATTGACGAAGTAATCGAAGTGTACAAAAAACTTGGAGTGACGTTCAAGGAAATCTCGCTTCCCTACTCCGAATATGCAATTCCGACCTATTATATTTTGATGCCGGCCGAGGTAAGCACCAACCTGGCACGATTCGATGGAATTCGGTATGGACTCTCTGAATTCGAAAAATCAGAAGATTTGAAACAGGTCTATCACGAGTCCCGAACTCAAGGATTTGGACCAGAATCACAGCGACGAATCATGCTCGGAACCTACGTACTCTCGAGCGGATATTACGATGCCTACTATGCCAAAGCAAAGCAAGTTCAGGCTTTGATCCGAAAAGATTTCCAGAAGGCCTTCGAAGAAGTTGACGCCGTTTTGACTCCGACCTCTCCTCACACCGCCTTCAAAGTTGGAGAGAAAGTCAACGATCCAGTGTCTATGTATCTCGAAGATATCTTTACCGTAGCAACTAACATTGCTGGAATTCCCGGAATGTCAGTCCCTGCCAAGACTGATAATCCTCTTCCAATTGGCTTCCAGTTGATGACCAAGCACTTCGACGAAAACACCCTCTTCCAATTGGGACACGCCTACGAACAAGCCACTAAATAACACATTCTATGCTTGCCGAACTCACAGAATTCTTGATCGTCCTCCTGAATCTGGTTCGCTGGATTGCAGGAATATCCTCAGTCATTTTGATTGCTGGCGGATTGTATTTTGCCCACAAATCTGGCTTTTGGAAGTCAAAAGTTTGGGATATTTACGTAAATTACCGAAAGAAACCGACAGCAGAGACTGCCTCAACCCAAGCTGGATGGCAAGCCACCAAAGAATGGAAAAAGATCCAGGACCGACTCCAAGCAGGAGACGAGGCTGCCTGGAAGCTTTCAGTCATTGAGGCAGATAAGCTGGTAGATACCGCTCTCAAAGAGGCTGGAATCCCTGGACAAACCATGGGAGAACGAATGAAGAGTCTGACCGAAGCTCGGCTCCCATCCATTGATGATCTCTGGCGAGTCCACCGTCTCCGAAACCACTTGGTGCACACCGCTGACTTCCATATTTCTGCTGGTCAAGCCAAACGAGCCATTTCGATTTATGAAAAGGTGTTGAAAGAGTTAAAGGCATTATAGAGAATACTCAGGGTATAGCGACACAGAGGTCGCCGCTACATCTGTCATTCTGAATTTTTAACGACATTCCGGATCAAGTCCGGAATGACAAGTTATTGAGTAAACGCGATTTTAGCCACATCATCCATCGACTCAGCAAACACAAATTTCATCTCGTCTTTCACATTCTTCGGAAGTTCCTCCAAATCTCGCTTGTTTGACTTTGGCAAAATTACTGTCTTCAAGCCAGCTCGGTGGGCTGCCAGAACTTTGTTCTTGACTCCTCCAATCTTCATTGCTTTTCCTCGGAGGTTGATCTCACCAGTCATTCCCACTTCTCGGTTGACTTTCTTTCCAGAAAGAGCGGAGATCAAGGTTGTTGCCATGGCAAGTCCTGCGGATGGACCATCTTTTGGAGTTGCTCCGGCTGGGACGTGCAAGTGAATATCGGTTTCTTTGATCTTCTTTTCGTCGATTCCATACTTCTTGGCATTGGATTTGACGTATGAAAATGCAGCTTGGGCAGATTCTTGCATAACCTTTCCAAGTTGTCCGGTGAGTTGGAGATTTCCTTCTCCTTTGAAGATGTTGGTCTCAATAAAGAGAATATCTCCTCCATGTGGTGTCCAGGCAAGTCCAGTAACAACTCCCACTTCGTCTTCACCATTAACTCGAGTTTCTTCGAATTTCTCAGCTTTGAGATATTTCTCTACCGATTTTGGAGTGACTTTGACAGCAAAATCTTTTTCTTCTGAGGTCAAGAAATCTTTGGCTACTTTTCGGGCAACCTTGGCAAGTTCTCGCTCAAAGCTTCGAAGTCCAGCCTCATAGGTGTACTTATTGATGATGGTAAGAACCGCTTTGTCAGTAAATGTAAGCTGTTTCTCAGTAAGTCCTGATTTTTCTAATACTCGTGGAATCAGGTACTGCTTGGCAATTGCCAATTTTTCATCGTCAGTATATCCGGTAAACTCAATAATTTCCATTCGATCCAGGAGTGGCTCTGGAATTGCTCCCAGATCATTGGCTGTAGTGATGAAAATAATATCTGAAAGATCGTATTCAGCATCTACATAATGGTCTACAAACTCTTTGTTTTGAGCTGGATCTAGGACTTCTAGGAGTGCGGCAGATGGATCTCCGCGGAAATCACTTCCGAGCTTGTCAATCTCATCCAGCATAAATACCGGGTTTGAGGTTTCAATATTTCGGAGTCCTTGGATAATTCGTCCGGGCATAGCTCCCACGTAAGTTCGTCGGTGTCCTCGGATTTCGGTTTCGTCTCGTACACCTCCGAGTGATACCTTGGCAAATTCTCGTCCAGTTGCCTTGGCAATTGACTCTCCAATCGAAGTTTTTCCGGTTCCGGGAGGCCCGAAGAAACAGAGGATTGTTCCCTGAGGTTTGTCGGTGAGCTTTTCAACTGCTAAGTATTCGATGATTCGTTCTTTGATATCTGAGAGTCCAAAGTGGTCATCGTCCAAAATTTCTTGGGCTTTATCGAGGTCAATGGTTACTTTTCGCTTGTTGTTCCACGGAAGCGAAGCCAGTACTTCGAGATAGTTTTGGATATATGAACTTTCCGGAGAGAATGGAGGCATTTTTTCCAGTCGAGACAACTCGTGAAGCGCTTTCTTTTCGGTTTTTTTCGGAATTTTGGCTGCCTTGAGCTTCTTACGCAGTTCTGCGTATTCGCTTTGTTCTCCAGCTCCTCCACTGACACCGAGTTCTTTTTCAATAGCTTTCATTTGTTCCCGAAGCATTGCTTCTCGGGCAAATTTCCCCACTTGTTTTTGCGTCTCTTTTTGAACTTTTTGACCTACTTCGAGAATTTCTTTTTCCTTGGTGATGTAGACGTTGAGTTTTTTCAACCGGTCAACCAGATTGGTATTTTCCAAGAGCTCTTGCTTTTCAGCATTTTTAATGGACAAAATCGAAGTAATCAGGAATGAAAGTTTATGGGCTTCAACCTTTTCATTTACAATTTCGTTCATTACAGAAAGTGGAATAGAAACCCCCATGTTGACGATCTCTTTGAAGGTTTGCACAATAGTTCGTACCAGAGCTTCAATCTCCATGGTGTCCTCTACTGGCTCCATAGTTTTTGGAGTAACAGCTGCGGTAAGTCCGGATTCTGTCTGCTCGATTTCAGCAATATCCACAACACGAAGTCCTTCTACCAATACTCCTGTTGGACCTTCTGGCATACGCCAAACACGAACCACTTTGGCTTGGGTTCCGACGCTGTAAAGATTATCTACAGAAATCTCGTGATTGTCGTTTTTTTGGAAGACAAATGTAGGCTCCTGATCAGCATCCATAGCTGCGTTCAGGGCCTTCAATGATTCTTCTCGTTCAAATACGAGGGATACAATCTCTCCGGGGAAGAGCACTTTGTTCTTCAGGGCTACCAGAGGAGTCTTCTGCTGTGTAGTCTTCGGTTCATTCATAAGTTAGAGAGAGTTTACTTTAAAGTAGATGGCATAATCTTGATCAATGAATTCGCAATATTCTTGAATGTATCGCTGAACCATTGAGTAATAATCGGTAATTTCTGGCCGATCTTTGTTGATCACATAATACAGATCACTCGAATCTGTTCCGATACCGCGCCCTTGTACAAAGGTGTTATTGACTACGGTAAAGAGTTTTTGTTTGTATCGTTCAAATTCAAACTCGGGACTTTCATCATCGAGACTCAGCTCGAGTTCATCGTCCCACAGATCGAGTTCCAAATCCGATACTGTTCCATGGGAGAGGAAAACATCTGCTACTCCTCCATCCACATGCTCTAATATGTGGAAACTCACTACTTTCACGTACTTCGATCTTAATTTGATACAACACGGTTGTATTATACCCTAGGAATATAAATCCAACAAGATGGCAGTCCAATATACTGACTGCTAATTATCCTAGATAAAGGCGCTCTGAGACTTCGTTGTGTGTTCAGGAATGAATGTATCTAAGTTATACTCAAACGGAATTTTGAGCCGAAGCCAGCCGTCCTTAGAGGTGTAGTTCAAATGCTTTTTTAGGATTGCATATTCAAATACTTCTTTGGTAAGTTTTACGTCATCAAGACAGTATTTGGCAAGTTCATCTAATTTCCCATCGGTAAAGAGTGTCATAGCATCTGCTCCACTTCCTGATTTGTACATGCCCAAGGTCGCACCGGCAATGCTATTCAGACCAACCCGCCGGCCGGTAATAGATCGAAATTCTTTCAGAATGTCAAAGGAAGCGATACTCCATAGATCAAGCTTATAGTATTTGTTCAAAATCGGAGTATCAAAGTGGTCATTGTTAAATCCGACCAAGAGATCAGCCTCCATCAGACGTTTCTCAAGTTCTGGAAGATCTTGTTCAAAGTACACTTTGTATTCATCCGTATCATAGTGATAAACCCCAACTACTGTGATTTGCATTTCTTCCACAAAGTTGGGACTAGCAATATTTCCAATCGTTTCAATATCGAATACTAAAATGTTCTGGTATTCTTTGCTTACCGGATTTGCCATACTACACTTTCAAATACGTGTTGACATACTCTTGCAGAGCTTCTTGGTACGATCGAAGCTTTGGGCGCTTGGAATTGAGCAAGGTTCCTTGTATTGGTCGCTCTGCTTTAGTTGGAAACTGATCAGAGCTTACTGGTAGTACTTTGGTAGGAAGTCCTTTGTATTCAATTGCTCGTTTGGCCAATCGATACCAGCTAATACCTGCCTCTGTCGGAGTTGTGTTGGTGAGATGATAAATTCCATATTCAGCTTCATCTTCCAAGAGTTCTCGGACAGCTTGTACGAGATCTTTGGTATACGTAGGATTTCCAAGCTGATCATCTACGACCTGGAGTGTATCTCGATCTTTTGCCAAACTGACCATAGTTTGTACAAAGTTTTTCCCATGTGGGCCAAACAAATTCGAAATTCGGACGATGTAATGCTTTGGATTGGTATCTTTTACCAATTGCTCTCCCCGAAGTTTAGATGCACCGTATACGTTCAGTGGTTGTTCTGGTTGGTCATCTTCAGCGTATGGGGTTTCCTTGGTTCCATCAAAGACATAATTGGTTGAAATTTGTACCAGTGGAATATCCAACTCTCGGGTTGCTCCAGCTAGATATTCTGGACCGTAGGCGTTAATCTGATAGGCCAGCTCCTTGGCGTCCTCCGCTCCATTTACGTCAGTATAGGCGGCACAGTTAATTACCACGTCTGGGGCGATTTCAGTTAGTTTTGATTGAACCAAATCAGTTTTGGTAATATCTAATTCTTCTCGATCTACACCAACTACTTCGTATCCAGCATGAGAAAATCCGTCTACCATATCTTTTCCCAGCATTCCATTTGCTCCGACAATCAATATCTTCTTCATATTATTTTTCCTTAGTTTTTGGTACCCGTCCGGCTCCGAGGAACGTTTCGATATCAGACCTCAATAGAGCGAGCACAGACAGAATTGGCGTAGAGATAATTACTCCAATTGGCCCTGCTAATAGCCCTCCGACCATCAGACCAATGATAATCATCAGCGGACTCAACTTCGCCTGAAGGCGACTCAGAACGGGAACCAGCAAAGTTTGTTTAATCAGTTGAATAGCAATAATAAACACTATGAGAGCAATTCCCAGGATTGGAGATTTGGCAAACCCAAGGGAAACTACCAAAATTGCAGAAACAATCGGGCCAATAAATGGTACGAATTCTCCAAGTCCCGCCAAGAGTGAGAGTAATACAGCGTATCGGATCTCCATAATCGATAAAACAGTATACATAAAGATCACAATGACCAAGGCAACAACAAACTGTCCTACAGCCCACTCCCCAATGACTTTTCGCGATCTTCGGAGTAGGTTCTGAAACTTTGCTTTCCGTTCCTGAGGGACAAAAAATACCATCAGTGAGTCAAATCCCTTCGGATCAATTGCAATGTAAAACCCAAGAATAATTGCCAGGAATCCAAGTGTAGCAGCCTGGGCAACTCCCTGAACGAACGAAAATGCACTCTGACCAAGAGAAGGAATAACAGCTGTAATATCCTGAATTGACCGGATACCAAGGTCAAGATCGAGTCCTACTGCTGCAAAATATCCCTCTAGCGATCGCACAAGTTCTGGTACTGCATTACTAATCAAGATAGCCTCTCGAACTACAGC
>CAJXTH010000036.1 GCA_913060955.1 uncultured bacterium
TAATAAATAGTTCGATATTATCCATGGTATTTTGGTAATATTATCCAGAATTCAGATCCCTTTCCCCGTCCTTCACTCTCTACTCCAATCTCTCCTCCATGGCCTTCGATAATCATTTTGGCGAGGTAGAGTCCGATTCCACTTCCATCGGGGCGAATAGAAAGCGCCTGCTCCCCTCGAGTATATTTCTCAAAGATCCAAGCTTTCTTATTTGAGGAAATGCCAATACCATAATCTTTAATTCTCAGCTCTACAGTGGATCGATGCGCTATGAGAGAGATATCAACTTTTCCCTTCCCATATTCAAAGGCATTTTCAATGATATTTACCAGAGATTGCTGTAATTTCACTCGATCTACCATGACATCAAATGACTTGCCCTGATACGTCGTCGACACACTGACACCAAGATTCTCGATCATAAACTCTTTTTCTGCAAGAATCTTTTCAACAAGATCATCGAGTTTGGCTTGCCGAAAGGTTCCTAGTCGAAACGATCCGCTGTTAATTGAGTTTACTGACAAGAGGTCAGAAACAATATCTTCCAATGAAACAACCAGTGCATGGATTTTGGGAAGAACCTTTCCTACATTTGCGGAGGTAGAGTAATCTCTGGATCGTTCCAGATACCCAGCAATAGCAGTTACCGGCGTTCGCAACTGATGGGAAGAAATTTGCAGGAACATCATTTTATCATCTACCTCTTGCTGCAAGCTGTTATTTGTTCGAGATAGCTCCAAAGATAACCGTGAGCTCGCAAGCACCGTACGTGTCAAAATCCAGATTATTACAACCAAACACCCCAGAAGTATTCCTCGCTCAATATCAAACGATTGCCGCACATTTAATCGCAGAAGACTCAATTCAAGAAAGAACACCGTGAGAACCGTTAGCACCAGTAGAAACATTCGAAACATTAGGCTATCAAGTGACAAAAATTTACGCTTCAAAACCAAATACGCAACCGAAAAATTCATAATCAATAGTCCAAACGGCCCAACTCGGGTAAAGGAATCATCGCCGTACAAAAGGGGAATAACCAAGTTAAACAAAGCCGCCCAGCCAACAGCAAATAATACTCCTGCAATAACGACTATAATTTCTTCTCGTCGTTTCGCAGTCCTGATAGCTTCCTCGACGAGGATCCCAAAAGCTATCCCAAAGTATAGCAAGAGATACGCACTAAATACCGAGTGAGCAACCGAACCCAACTGAATTGACGGTATTGCTCCGGTAGGGTACGAAATCATTCCAATATCTGGAATAGATATATAGGCAAGTATCAGAAAAGCCGTTATGTAAAGCCCATTCCACACTCGGGGATATCGCGTATCTTTTCGAACAAAGGCCCGCGCAAAAGCAAGGAGAAGAATAGGAATAATTCCTGAACTCAAGTAGGCAAGTAATGGCTCAAAAAACAATAGTTGACTTGGGTCGACCGTTGAAACAGATAGCGCCCATGCTCCTGCCATAAACGATACAAATGCAAACCAAAAGATTGATCGGTCTCTTCTGGATTCATCTACATACCAATATCCATAAATTAGCAAGAACACTCCCAACGCAATGTTCATAAACCCGTTTAAAGAGCTCAAGCTCACTTCTAGAATTATTTGAGGAGTTACCATACTCGGTTAGGCTTTAGGGAGACGGACAATAAATTCAGCTCCTTTATCTTCACCAGCGCTTTTAGCTGAAATATCTCCCCCATGATTTTCAATTACATACTTGGCTAGATAGAGTCCCAATCCAGATCCATCTGGGTGAACTCGAATCGCTCGCTTACTTCGTCGGAATCGCTGATACAGACTCTGCATCTCATCTCGGGTAATTCCCATTCCATCATCTTTAATCCGAATAGTGATGTATTTGGTTCCACATTCTAGGGCAACCTGGACTTTTTTCTTTCCAAACATCAGTGCGTTATCGATGAGCTTTGCAAAGGCATTTTCCAGGTGAAGTACATCCGCTTTCACATGATACTGATCAGTCTTACATTCACAGGTAATATCAATCTCTTTTTCTTGAATAAAGTGCGTTCTATCCTCAATAACTTTATTCATCAAGACATCCACCTCTACGTCATGCTTCATATCAAGTTCAAAGCGCTTCGAGCTAATGGCATTTGCCATAGACAAATCATCCACAACTGTAGATAACCGCTGAGTGTTGAGGAAGATCTTAACCAGATCCCCTTTCATATCTTTGGGGTATTTGAACTCTTTCTCTTCATTTTCTAGCAATAGAGATACATATCCCTGAAGACCAGAAAGTGGAGTTCGGAGCTGATGAGAAGTCATACGAAGGAAGTTGTCTTTCACATCAACCAACTTCTGAAGTTTGGTGTTTGCCTTTCGGAGAGCGTCTTTTCGCTCAGATTCTCGTTGCAATTCTCGAATCAACAAGTACGAAAGTACTAAAAATATAGCAAGCACCAGGAGGTCAAATATCAAGGAAACCAGTGACTCGTTGTTTACCGTGATGATAACAATAATCAGCCCCATGAATCCGAGGAGAATCTGTGAGACCACAACTTTCACGTCCACCACCCCAGCTCGGAACAATCCAATAAGTACAAAGGTAACCCAAATTGAGGTAAATAATGGTCCAAAGACAGACACAATCCCTTCACCATACAAGGCTGGATACAAAATATTGGTAGACATCACCCCAATCACTGTCAAAAAGAATCCAAGCAAGAAAAACTTCATAACAGTTCGTTGTTTTTCATCTTTCACGCGTTGCATTCGTCGAATCATAATCATGCATCCTCCGAGGAGGCCAAGAGAAATCACTATTCCATACAACCAGAACCAATTTCCATATTCAGGCAGAACGAATCCGTTTACTGTAACTGCTCCACTGATAACATGATCAAAGAAAATCATCGGAACCAAGAAGATAACGTATGTTGCTAATAAGATATCTGAAATCAACAGGTTCCAGTAGGGATGTTTAGTAACTCGAGGATAATGAAGCGCCGTAACCATAAATCCAAATGGAATAGCAAGCGCTCCAGAGTACATGACTTTTCCAAATATTTCAACCAAATAGGCTTGGTTAGAATAAATATATGCAACCAACTCATCCAAAACAGATCGTACTTCGATAGAAGATGCATCCAACTGCCCCACCTGATAAATAACCAACCATCCCAGAGTCCAGAGGATTGCTCCTCCAAGCGGAATGAGAAACCACCGAGTAATCAAAGCCTGCCCTTTTCGATAAATCAAAAACCAGGCAACCGTATTTAGAACGATAACTCCCAATGAGATGATGGAATAGATCATAGATGTAACTTTTGTTTTTTGATTACTTTTAGTATATCACGTCTGCAGACAGCCATCAAAAAGAAAATATCAAGGTTCGTCATCCTAAACTTTTAACGACCGAAGGTGGTAATTTCAGGATCTTTGCCATAGAACACCCCTGTCATTCCCAACTTGATTGGGAATCTCTCAGTCAATCAAAAAGATTCCGGCTCAGAGGCCGGAATGACATTTTCACCAATCACGCTATTTTCTACATCAATCCTCGAATCTCTTCTAACACTCCTTCGTGGGTATATTCAATATCAACTTTAGAAAGTTTCTGATCCGCAATCACATAGCTTGTATCAACTCCCATTCGGGCCAAAAAGTCAATATCATGAGAGATAATCATCAAAGCCCCGGGAAAATCTTTGAGAGCGTTCAAAATCGCTTCTTTGGCATGAATATCCAAGTTGTTGGTAGGCTCATCCAGGATCAAAGCCTCCAATGGAAACAAAGACACCATCGCAAAGGCCAGCCGAGCAGTTTCTCCTCCAGACAACTCTCCCGCATACTTGTTAATCTCGGCATCCTCAAAGAAGAGGAAATCTCGCAGTCGATTTCGAATAGCCAGCGTCTTTGCCTCTGGATTATATGCCTTCATATTCTCTACCAGGGTTTTGTTTGGATCAACCAAATCATAATTCTGAGAAATATATTCCACGCGGGCAGTTTGGGAACGAACAATCTCTCCAGACAATACCTCTTGTTCTGGCAATAGTCCTTTGGCAAAGGTTGTCTTTCCCGCCCCATTTTTTCCTAAGACAACAACTCGCTCACCATACTCCAGATTGAATCGAATATCTTCAATCAACGATCGATCACCAATTGCAACAGATCCATTCCGAACATCAATAATATGCATCCCGGAATATGACTTATCTGCTCGTACTTCATATCGAATATATGGGTGCTCTTCTGGCTTATACTCATCCAGCTTTGCTTGGTTCTTTTCTAGGCGATCATCAAACATAACCTTTTTCTTTCCCATACTCACCTGAGCCATTTGTTTCATCCAACCCCGGTCCATACGACTTACGCTCCGGTCATGAGCAGACTTCTCCTCTTTGTGTTTTGCTGCATTTTTCTCATGGCGAGTATTTGTCTGTGCAATAGATCGATTGAGTCGAGCTCGGTCTTTGAGGGCAACTTCAAATTTTCGAGCATTTGCTTCGTCTTCCAACCGCTTTTGCTCTCGATAAAAGGAATAATTTCCCCCAAATTCACGGATCACCCCTTTATCCAACTCCCAAATTCTGTTGACACACGCATCCAAAAAATATACATCATGAGAAGCAACCAAAATACTCTTGGGATACTCTCGCACAAAATCCTGAACAATAATCTGAGAGTCAATATCCAGATGGTTCGTAGGCTCATCCATGAGTAACACTTCGGCGTCCACTGCTTCTGCCAGAGCCAAATGAAGCTTTACCAACTCTCCTCCCGACAACTGGGACAACGGGGCGTCTACGGGAACCTCAAATCCGTATCGTGACTCTAAAACCTCAAGTACAGTCCACCACTCCTCCCATAATCCAGATAAATATTCAGAAACAATCTGCTGAGACTGAAACAGCTCCAGATCTAACTGAGGAAGATAAAACACTCTTCCATAGGTTTCAATAGAACCTGCCGACAAACTTTGTTTCCCATCGAGCACCCGAAGCATAGTGGTCTTTCCCGCTCCGTTTGCCCCAACTAGTCCAATCTTATCCCCCTGATGAATCGCACCCGAAACCGCCTCCAAAATTTTACGATGTGGAGTCTTTACTTTGACCGAATGAAACGAAGCATAGTGCGTCCGCATAAAAACAGGACTTAATTAGGCATATATTAGCATAGAAAGAGGATCTTTGTCACTACATCAGCTTAGAACGTAAAGCATTTCCACAACATCGAAGTAATCTAATCCACTTGACAATGCAGTTAAAACAGATTATTATTGAATTATAGAGAGGCCTACTGCGGATGCGGGGGGCCTTTTTTATTAGGACATATTATTTATATCTAAGATCTGAGGTAAAATTTCTGAAAAAATCACTTTGTTTTTCAAAATATTATATTGAATTTCATTCCCAACTGGTTTAGGAGAGTATCCTAATAGATGCCTTCCTATCGGAGAGACCACTAAATCAATTAACTGACTACCACTCAGATTAGCTTTTTTGTCTACAAGGTCTACAGAAGAAACACCATCCCGAACAACTTTAGGGCTGAAATATTGAGTACCTACAGTCTGTAGCCTTAAAATTTCAATCTGTAATTTATTATCCTCTGGAAAGCCTCTTTTCTCGGGAAGAATTTCGATTCCACGAGAATCAGTAATTTGAATCAATTTATTCAAGACACTCTCAAATGCAACATGATACGGATCTTTCAAATTATGAGCATATTCGTCTTTGTACTGATCTTTCATGATCGCACAAAAGCTAATCTTAAAATTACTCTTATCAATTAAAGAGTTCATCTGTTCATAAAAATTTCTTCGAAAAGTTGAATCATTAAATCGTAAGTTCAGAGAATTAGATGATTTACTCGGTCTAGTTATCTCAGCCGTATGAATTACAAAGTCATCTGTTCCAAAAAAGTGTTTTTTCAGATTTCGAAAAGCAGAATCAAATTCAGCATACTCTGCTCTTTTGAAAGAAATTGCTCCTAATACAAATACATTATATATGTTGTCTAGTTTGAGAGGGTTTAGATTATGATCACCACTCTCATCTACAAACGCAATATATGGAGAACTATTCATAACAATTTTTTATGAATTTATACCCTTCTCTACCGACTTCTTTTTCTTTCGTTTCTTAATCTCAGTTTTTTTCCCTGGCAATGGCTTGATCAAATCTTCGTCAGGCACAACATCATCTCGATGCTTCTTGAACCGTTTTCCGATTCGTGGACCAAATGACTCCTGAGGAGCATCTTTCCGTGTATCCCTCGGAAGAATAAACGTAAACGTAGATCCCTTTCCAACCCCCTTAGAATATCCAGTCAGGTCACCTCCATGCTTCTGCATGATCATCTTGGCCAAATACAGCCCAAGACCAGAACCATTCGGATTGATCGTAGAAGACTTCTTGCCCCGCTCAAACTTGTTCCAGACTCGTTTAAATTCAGCTCGAGAAATTCCCACCCCGTTATCTCGAATCACCAGATGAAACACCGTCTTTCGCGAAGCATCAATCGTCACCCAGACCTTTCCTCCTCCATAATAAATAGCGTTATCAAAGATATTATTAAATGCCTCCCGCAGCTTGGGCAAGTCTACAAAAGCCTTGAAGTCATCTCCCTTTGTCTTAATCTTTACCTCGGTTTTCCTATCCTCAATCAAAGCTTTTTTATCTTCCAAAACCTTGTCCACAAACTTCCGAAGATCGACATCATCCTTGATATTAATTCCGAATTTTCCGACATTGATATCATTGGCCGCCAATAGATCATTAATAATCTCATTGAGATTCGAAGCACTAATTCGAACCTTGTTCAGATCCGTCTCAGCCGCAGCATTGATTTCAAATGCCTTCGACTTCTCCACTGTCATATCTGTAAGGTATCCAATAATAACAGTAAGCGGAGTCCTGAACTGATGCGAAGCATTCCGAAGAAAGTCTGTCTTATCTTGGAGAAGTTTATCCAACTGCTCTTTTTGACTATCTAAAAACAACTGTCTTTTTGCTCCTAAATAGGCCTCTCGTACCAAAAAGATGATTAAAAATGTGAATACTATGAATAATATAATATTTAGAATAATCTATATATTGAACCAATACAGCTTTCTGTGGTTCTTCTTCCGATTTTGGTATATTATTATTTTCAGATGACATGGTTTATATTACATTAATGAAAATTAAGAAGTAAATTTATAA
>CAJXTH010000037.1 GCA_913060955.1 uncultured bacterium
CGAAACCCCTTTCCCAGTACTTCTTTTGATTCTGGCTCAAAGTAGAGTGACGAATCGGCCAGTTTCATTTTGGACAGTGCGTCTCGAAGAGTTGGATACTCATCAGCAGTTTCCACAAAAATCGAAGCATAGACTACCGGTCGAGGTTCTTTATATTCTGCAAGAGCCTCACTTCCCTCTCCTTCTGGGATTCGCACAATCGTATCTCCAACTCGAACGTTGTCTACATCCTTGAGTCCTGTTGCGATGTATCCAATCTCACCAGCTTTTAGGATATCTGTCCGAAGTGGGCTTGGGGTGAAAATTCCTACTTCCAACGCTTCTGCCTCTTCTTGTTTGGCAAGCATTTTTATCGCGTCGTGTCGATTGATCTCCCCATCAACAACTCGAACATTGGCAATCACTCCTTTATATGGATCAAATGCTGAGTCAAAGATCAGAGCTCGGAATGGTTTTTTGAGACAATCAGAAGATTCTGAAACGAGTTCAGAATGACCTGATGAGGTGTCACCCTGAACTTGTTTCAGGGGCTTGTTTGAACACACTGGGGCAGGAACGTCACGAACCACTCGTTGAAGCAATTCTTGCACCCCTTGCCCCGTTTTTCCCGATACCTCCAAAATCTCTTCTGCCTCGACTCCAAGTAACTCACAAATCTGAGCTTTCACCTCGTTTACCTGAGCATTGGGAAGATCGACTTTGTTCACTGCGGGGATAATCTCAAGCTCTTGTTCAAGAGCCAGATAGACATTAGCAATGGTTTGAGCCTGAATTCCCTGAGTAGCATCCACCAACAAAATTGCTCCCTCGACTGCGGCCAAGGATCGCGAAACCTCATAGGTAAAGTCAACATGGCCCGGAGTATCAATCAGGTTGAATTGGTACTCATCATATTCAAATTCACCACGCACATCTGCAGGCACAACATACCGAACTCGAACTGGTTGCATTTTGATCGTAATCCCACGCTCTCGCTCCAATTCCATAGAGTCCAAGAGTTGTTCTTGCATCTTTCGCTGCTCGACGGTTTCTGTCAGCTCCAAAATCCGATCAGAAAGCGTAGACTTTCCATGGTCAATATGAGCAATAATACTGAAATTTCGAATATGCTTCATGGGAAGTTCGGTAGTTATCAAATTACTCCTAGTATAGCGTCAGCATGCCCATTCGTAAAGGACTCATTCTTTATCAAAAAACTGCGAGTCAATATGCGGATGATCTTGAAAATATTTACTGATAATTATCTTTACATTGGTATACCGATGAGAAAGCAATCGCAATGAGCTATTAAGATCAGTAATTTGCTCTTCTGTAGGTTCAGATCCTAAACATTTTATCAGATCGTAAATAACATGAGCTTCTATCTGAAGTTCTGGAGTAGTTGCCGGGGTCCAGGCTCTGATTGATTGCTGACCACGGATAATTACTCCTAGGATTCGGTGCATACCGTCTAATACCCACCAAGTTTCGTCTGATCCCGGTCTCACCAAAATTGGTTCACTCGAATGAAGGGCTCTCAGTTCCAGGAGGGCTCTTGCCTTGACATCTTGATCAAGAATCTCCCGAAGAATATCAATCTTGCGATCTGCACGTTTGATAAGCAATGTATTAAGCTGAGCATCCATTCCAGTCAATCGGATCTGGGAAAATGGGATTGTTTGGAGCTTCCACTCAGTATCATCAGACACAAATTCTCCAATCCAATTTCGGTGCAAACCCGAGAGTGCCTGCAATACTTCTCGAGGGGGATATGACGGGATCTTCTTAAGCTCTTTTTCTAACAATTGCTCTAAGTATTGATCAAATTTCATACTAATTGATTGATAATACTTTGGTAAGTCCCAGTTTTTTGGAGACTATCCAATACAATCCCATTCCGATAGAACCGATTCCTCCTACAATCAAAATCAACATAATCAAGGTGTCGTCATTGACTCCCAACCACGTCACTAACATCTTGAGTCCCTGGACAACCAAGCCCATGATGAGTGATACCAATCCCACTTTCAGAGAATATGCAAAGACCCCGTTGATTGTTCCGTGGTTGATCTTTCGGAAGACTACTCCAGCATAGACCAAACAGATGGTAACGATGGTTATCGAAAAAGCTCCAGCCACACCGAGCACATCAAATCGCTGGATCAAAGCCCAGGACAGCACTCCGTTCAAAATCATTCCTCCAATCCCAACCACCATAGGGGTAATCGTATCGTGCCGGGCATAGAGAGCCCGAGCGAACAGCGGAATCAATCCCTGGAATGGTATCGAAAGGGCAAAAATAGTAAATGTCTGGAAGGTCAAGGTCGTCGCTCGCCAATCAAAAGCTCCGGCACCATAGACAATTCGAACAAGCTGAGCTCGGAACAACAGCATCAAGACCATGACTGGAATCAGAACAAAAATAATCCGGGAAACTGTTCCCGCCAAATATTTTCGAAAGGCATCTTCATCATCTTTGGCGTAAGCCTCAGAAAGATACGGAAAGATAGCAGTCGCAAACGAAACCGCCAAAACTCCTAACGGAAGAGCGTTCAAGTTAAAGGCCAGGGTAAAAATTGTTACAGCATCAGCCTGAGTTGAGGCGATCGACGTTCCAATAAAAATACTGATCGTTGTAACATCAATCACGAGCAAGCGTGGCCAGTAGAGCTTCCACAGTCTTCGCAGATTGGACCAATTAAACCCAAACGTAAATCGAAACGGAAATCCCGTCATTACCAAGGCAGGAACTTGAACCAGGAAATGGAACAGAGCACCTAACACTACTCCATACCCCAGTCCAATGACCCCAACCATTGGATACAGAAACACTATACCGAGAATAATTCCTCCATTATAAAAGATCGGAGCTAAGGCGGCAGCAAAGAATCGCTTGTAAGTCTGAAGTACACTGGTAACAATACTCGATAGACTAAAGATCAACGGAGAAAAGGCCATCACTCGAGTCAGCAATACTGTGTCAGCAAACTTATCTGGCCCATAACTTTGGGCAACAATCCGAGTCAGACTCGGAGCAAAGATAAACATGAGAACCGAAAAGCTTCCCATAACTGCAGCCACGATCACAAATACATCATCAACCAGTTCTTGGGCATCCTCCAACCCATCCTTTTTATGAAGTAACTTACTAAACACCGGAATAAAGGCACTCGACAATGTACCCAAGATCAAAAAGTTATAGATCAGATCTGGAATTCGAAAGGCTGAAAAATAACTATCTAAAATTCCTCCAACTCCAAATTCGGAAGTCAGCAGCCGATCTCGTAACAACCCTACAATTCGAGAAGCAAACGAAAGAAGTACTAGCCCTCCTGTAGTCAGAAGGATACTGGGGTTCCGAACTGCTTCCGTAATTTTTTTCATCATATCGTTATTGTATCATAGATCCTCCGTGTCATTCTCAACTTGATTGGGAATCTCGCGATAAACTGACAAGATCCTCGATGGGAGTCGGGGATGACACACTGTTACTTCTGAAATCCCCCATACTATAGTAAAATGCAACTAAAGTATCAATAGACACACAATCATGACCTACGGAATACTATTTGCAGCTGGAAAAGGATCCCGACTTGCTCCAATCACTGACACTCTTCCAAAACCCTTAGTACCCATTCATGGGAAAACATTACTGGAACGAAATATGGATAGTATTTCAGATCTTGTAGATGAATATATCGTAGTGATTTCCTACCTGGGGCAAATGATTATTGATCATATTGGAGAGACATATCAAGGAAAACCAGTCCAATACGTCTGGCAAGAAAACCCGAAAGGAGGAACCTTTGACGCCCTGCGGAATGGAGCGAGTGCGATGCAAGATGGTGACCACCACTACCTAGTAATGAATAGTGATGACATTCATGGACCAGAATTATTTGAACTACTCCACGATCACATCAACACCACTCCAGAATCCCCAGCAATCGGAACTCATGTATATAGTGACAAGTCCCGACTCTCCCAATTTGGAATCATCAAGACCAAATCAGATGGAACATTCGAAGCCATCGTCGAAAAACCTCAGGAATACGTATCCGACATGGTAAACATTGGAGTATACTACTTCCCCGCCTCAACTCGATCACTGATCTATCCCCGACCAGAAGGCCAAGAATCCGAAGAATATATCACCGACTTTGTAAACCTAGTCAACGAACACATGCCAATCAGTGTCCTTGCCTCTACTGGTCAATGGCTTCCAGTATCCTATCCAGAAGATATTGAGAAAGTAGAAGGACTCCTGGCTGAATAATTCTGCCGTTATCCCCGACTCTTTAACTTCCGGAGGGAGTCGATCGGGGATCTTTTTTATATATTTATGAAATTCTTGATCAAGTTTGGAACAATAGAGACCACTTCTCTCACCTCAAAATACAACTTTAAAACCTAAACTTTTATAGAAAATAGCCACTTTGGAATAAATCCAATATATTTCGCCCAAAAACCCTTGACAAAGAACCCGCCATCATGTATTCTGAACTTGCGTTTGAAGAAACAACGCACACAACAAGAAACCTTCACAAGTCAATCAATCAAGTACAACTTATCAAGTAGTATCATATATTATTTGGTAAGGTTCTAAACATAATTCCTAAATATATTCCAACCAATACGTTTGAAACAATTGTTTTGTAATAACAATCTGGTGTTTCAAATGAGAGTTTGATCCTAGCTCAGGATGAACGTTGGCGGCGTGGATAAGGCATGCAAGTCGAACGAATCAATAGAGTGCTTGCACTCTGGCGATTAGTGGCAGACGAGTCAGGAAAACCTTGGTAATCTACCCCAAAGTCTTGGATAACTCACGGAAACGTGAGCTAATACAAGATGGTCAGCATCTTCTTCGGGAGATGTTGTAAAGCTTCGGTGCTTTGGGACGAGCTTTGGTCGTATCAGCTTGTTGGTGAGGTAATGGCTCACCAAGGCTATGACGCGTAGGGGACCTGAGAGGGTGACCCCCGACGATGGGACTGAGACACGGCCCATACTCCTACGGGAGGCAGCAGCCGAGAATCTTCCGCAATGCGCATATTTGCGTGACGGAGCGACGCCGCGTGAAGGATGAAGCCCTGTGGGGTGTAAACTTCTGTCGAATGGGAGCAATTCAAGAGAGAGTACCATTCTAATAGAGGCTGCTAACTTCGTGCCAGCAGCAGCGGTAATACGAAGGCCTCGAACGTTATCCGGATTTATTGGGCGTAAAGCGTCCGCAGTCGGATTGAAAAGTCTTTGCTAAAATCCTTGGGCTCAACCCAAGGCCTGGCATTGAAACTTTCGATCTAGAGTATGTCAGAGGTAAGCGGAACTCATGGTGTAGCAGTGATAAGCGTTGATATCATGGGGAACACCAAAGGCGAAGGCAGCTTACTGGGGCATTACTGACGATCAGGGACGAAAGTGTAGGTATCGAAGCGGATTAGATACCCGCGTAGTCTACACCCTAAACGATGAACACTAGACATTTCGAGCATCGACCCTCGGAGTGTCGAAGCTAACGCGTTAAGTGTTCCGCCTGGGAAGTACGGCCGCAAGGCTAAAACTCAAAGGAATAGACGGGAGCTCGCACAAGTGGTGGAGCATGTGGTTTAATTCGATGATAAGCGGGGAACCTTACCAGGTCTAGACATCATTCTGCAAGCCTTTGGAAACATTGGCCGCCTTAGAGGGTGAATGACAGGTGATGCACGGTTGTCGTCAGCTCGTGCCGTGAGGTGTTCCGTTAAGTCGGGAAACGAGCGCAACCCTCATCGTCAGTTACAAGTGTCTGTCGAGACTGCCCGGGTTAACCGGGAGGAAGGAGAGGATGACGTCAAATCAGCGTGTTCCTAGACGACCTGGGCTACACACGTGCTACAATGGGATGGACAACGGGTTGCTACATCGCAAGATCAAGCTAATCCCTTAAACCATTCCTCAGTTCGGATAGAAGGCTGCAACTCGCCTTCTTGAAGCTGGAATCACTAGTAATCGCGGATCAGCCTCGCCGCGGTGAATACGTTCTCGAGCTTTGTACTCACCGCCCGTCACGTCAAGGGAGCCGGTAATACCCGAAGCATGCGCATTAAGTGCATACCACGGTAGGATCGGTAACAGGGACGAAGTCGTAACAAGGCATCCGTAGCGGAAGCTGTGGATGGATCACCTCCTTTCTAAGGAGCCGGCATCTGGAAATACTCACTTTGTGTGTATCCACCAGATAGCAAGGTCGGTATATCTTTCATAGATATATTCTTGAAGACAAGGTAAGTCTTAAAAATCCAAACTAAATCCTTCGGTTTTGACTGAAGGTGAGCGTCAGATCTTTGTTGATTGGACAACAAACATTGACTGGATGTAGAAGTATTTGATTGTTTCTTTTAAAAAAAGAGTCTTACAAGACTCTTTTTTTGTCTTATCTGTATATATGTACATAATTTTGTTGTTATATGTATATTTGTGTCTTTATTTGTACATCTACCCATAAATATTCATAGATATACTCCTATTTATTCTTATAGAAGTATCTTTTACTGTGTTCCCCACTTCCTTTGAAGGTAGTTTTCAAGAAGGATCAGTTCATTAGAATCGAGTCCTCTTTCATAATATACGATTTCACCTAAATACGCATGTAGAAATATTTCTGGGCCTCTGGCTCCATCAAAACTACTTGATTCCGATCCTGTCCCAATAAATCCGTATCTAGTACGGTCACTGTCACCTATGAATTCTCCTGGCGAGTGAGGGTTCGTGGAACCAACTTCAGTTGAATTGATCTGTGTCACTATCACAAACTTCTTGCTCAGATCCTGCTGGTATACTCATTAATACCTCAGGCATTGTTTGATTATCAATTTTGTATTGTTTTAATGCCTTCCAAAGAGCATTTATCTCTGATTTTCTGCTGCAATCACTAAAAGAATTTCTAGCAATGTAAATCCTCTTTTTCTCATGATTCTAAGGGATACCTAATAATCACTATTCCTGAGCCTCCGTTTCCTCCGGCGCCATCAGTAGCTCCTCCTCCACCTCCACTTCCCGTATTTGGAGATCCATTTTGACCATTTCCACTAGAACTTGCTCCGTTTCCTCCTCCACCAAGTCCTCCAGAGCCTCCATTTCCTCCTAAGCGAGCTCCTCCACCGCCTCCAGCATAATAGGTTGGAGTTCCGGTGATTGCAGACTCA
>CAJXTH010000038.1 GCA_913060955.1 uncultured bacterium
TATATCTCCAAGGCAGTGACCTTTGACTTTCCGTTTACCCGGCAATTCGTACTTACCAGTAACCAAAACAAATTCGTCTTCATGCCTGGAGGATTCGGGACACTTCACCAACTATTCGAAGTGCTCACCCTCATGCAAACGCGAAAAATTTCTAAAATTCCAATTGTTCTGTATGACAAAGCGTACTGGGAACCGCTTGTAGAGTACATAAAAGAAACGTTAGACAAAAAATACCACACAATCAATCCAGAAGACGTAGATCTGATCAAACTCACCTCACACGAAAATGAAGTAATCTCATTTCTTGGGGAATAACCATAAACAAGTATTGAATTTATCCAGATATTCTGGTATATTAGCACTCGTACCGACAAGATCTGAATGAAGGGAACCTATGCATTTGAATGAAGTACGATAACTCTTCAAATATACAAAGTTCAAGAGGCCTTAAATCTTTCGGTGAAGTCCAAGGCGACAAGGAATGAAGCTTCTGAGCAATATCAAAGCATATTGTGAAAAGATTCATGACGAAGTCAACGAAGAAATTCGCGAAAGAGAAAGGCCGAATGGAACGTCCCTAGGAGGGTGGCCATAGTTAAATGGTATAACGTCGGGTTGTGGTTCCGATATTACGGGTTCAATTCCCGTTGGTCACCCCAAAGCGTAGTTCAAAAGCACCCAAATGGGTGCTTTTTTGTTTCTCAGATTGCCTGTAAAAAATTCTCTCTCACTTTTTAAAATCATTTCCCACATGGATATCCCCTTTATGTGGATAAGTTGGGGACAACCTGGGTATTTTGGGGATAAAGGCGGGGAAAACTAATTGTTAGAGTTTTTGATAATATGGTATTTCAGTACTGCTAGAGCGAAGTTTGGCTCTTGATACTCGTTGTTTATAACCTTCTGGTACACGTCTTCAAATGGTTCTAAGACCACTTGGATATCTTCAAAATCATCGAGTTCTTGATCCTTGGCTAAGTGAGCGTTGGTAGCCAAGTAAAAATGACGATTTTGATCAGTTCGAGCAGGATTCACATAGTGAACACCCAGTTCCACAAAATTTTCTGGGGCACAAGTATATCCGGTTTCTTCCTCCATCTCTCGAAAAGCTGCTTCTCGAGGATCTTCACCGTCCTCAATCATACCTCCACAGATATCTGTGACAAAGTCATTGATTCCATATCGATACTGTTTGACCAACACACACTGTTCATCTTCGGTAAGAATCAGAGTTGTTGCTACATCGTGTCCAGTTCGTCGATAGAAATCAAAGATTCGCCCATCTTCCAACTCATACAACTCTTTATCTATTTTTCCAGCGAATTTTTTCTCAAAAATAGTTTCGCTTGATAAGAATTTTGGTTCTTTCATGGATATACTCTTAATCTATATGTACTACATCTCCTGGTTGCCAAGTTGTCAATCGCTCGGCTACTCCTGGATACGGAATCGCTTCGGCTAGTTCGAGAAAGGTTAGCCAGTGTCCAGTATAGCCATCTTCCAAAATAAATTTTTCTGAAATCTGCTCTAATTGTATCAGATATTGAAGTTGCAGGGTCTGGTCAAACTGATACGTGCTCATCAGGACCGGACTCCCCTCGGGAACGTGACCGAGTTCTTCTTGTAATTCTCTTTCAAGCCCACTGATCAGATCTTCATCATGCTCGAGAGTTCCTCCTGGAAACTCATACTTATCGAATCGATTTTTCATGACAAAAACCCGATCTGGAGTACGGATAATGGCTTTTTGACTGATGATATAGCGTGGTTTGTCAGGCATAGGCAGGGTGTTATTTGATTGCATTATGCGCTATAATACCTGTATTCGTCAACGTGAGCGCTGTGGAACAAATCGATAGAATACGCAAAGACATTTTTGGGTTTGAATCCTTTCGTCCGTTTCAGGAAGAAGTGATCCGAACCGCCCTCGCCGGTCAAGATACTCTGGTAGTCATGCCTACGGGAGGGGGGAAATCTTTGTGTTACCAGCTTCCTGCTATTGCAGCAGAAGGAGTTGCGATTGTCATCTCGCCCCTCGTCTCACTCATGGAAGATCAGGTCTCGGCCTTGAAACTTTCTGGAGTGCGAGCAGCCTGCTTTCACGCTCAAATTGACCTTTCAGAGCAACAACGGATCATGAATCAGTTGCGAGCCAACGACCCCGAGGCTCCTCAACTCCTGTATCTTTCTCCAGAGCGTGCCGTAGGTAATGGCATGAAACAATTTTTACAATCTATCCCAGTCTCGTATTTGGTGGTCGATGAAGCCCACTGCATTTCGGCCTGGGGCCATGATTTCCGGTCAGAATACACACGGCTCGGAGAACTTAAAAAACTCTTGCCACAAACCCCAGTTTTGGCTCTTACCGCCACAGCAGACGAGAAGACCCGCCAAGATATTATTACCCAACTCGAAATCCAAGACACTGTCTGCACCTTTGTAGCTTCTTTTGACCGACCAAATATCCGATACACTATTGAGCCGAAAGTCGATCCCTGGAAAAAACTCCAACGGATTATGAAGCGCTTTCGGGGAGACTCTGGAATTCTCTATTGTTCTTCCAAGAAAAATGCCAATAAACTGAGTGATCGTCTAGCCAAAGCTGGAATCAAAGTCGGAACCTATCATGCAGACATTCCGTACGATGAACGCCAACGAGTGTATCACGCCTTCCAAAACGATGAAATTCAGCTGGTGGTAGCCACCGTGGCCTTTGGAATGGGAATTGACAAGCCCAATGTTCGCTTTGTTATTCACTGGGATATCCCCAAAAATATCGAATCGTACTACCAAGAATCGGGACGAGCCGGGCGAGACGGACTCCCAGCCGAGTCTATTATTCTCTATGATCCCCGAGACAAAGAAATCCTAGACTATTTCTTGAGCCAAGGCCGCCAAGAGGAGGTAACCCATCTCACCCCAGAAGAACGGGAATCTTTTTATACCCGCCAAGAACAAAAACAAGAAGCACTTCTCGGACTCTGTTCATTCCCTGTCTGCCGCCGGAAACAACTCTTGGAATACTTTGAAGAACCCTACGAGGGAAATTGTGGTGCCTGTGATGTCTGTCTCTCACCAACCAAACAAATCGACCAGACTGAAGAGATCTTGAAAGTCATCTCGACCATCTTGAAACTCGATCGAGCCTATGGAATGCAATATATCATCGAAATTCTCCAAGGAAAGCTTTCCCAAAACGTAAAACGTCGAGGGCATAACAGTCTCTCTGTATTCGGAATTGGAGCTGACCATTCGCACAAAGAATGGGAGTGGATTATCATGCAAGCCATCGCCCAAGGGATATTTTGGATCGATCGGGACAACTACCGGGTCATCAAATGTACCAGAGCCGTAAAACCAATTCTCAAACGTCAGCAAAAAACCTATCTGGTCGAATATCACGAACATATTAAAGATCCGCTCGACGATGGACTGGCTCCAGACCAGGAAGTGCTCTTCGAGGCGCTCCGCGCCAAACGCTCGGAACTTGCCTCCCAAGCTGGAGTTCCTGCCTATATTATCTTTTCTGATGCCGTCTTGACGCAAATCGCCCAGCAACCACCCAAGGAAAAGTCAGGCCTTCTGGATATCTCCGGAATTGGACAAGCCAAACTCGAGTCATACGGAGACGACTTTTGGGAAGTCATCCAATCGTTTGGGTAATCTGCTACAATACAACCATGAATACAGAACTCCAAGCAGCTCTGATCGCTGCTACCACCACTCTCATCACTGTAGCTATCAGCCGAGTGATTCAAGTTTGGGTCGAATCCAAAAATCATACTCGAGAAACTCAGGAAATTTACTCAACCTATGTTGAATTTTCGCTCAAACGAAAGATCGAAACCTATCATCAACTCCTCAATATCATTCGAAATGTTGGCTATGGGAGTAGTTACGACACCGGATCAGAAGTCAAATATACCGACCAAGAAAAAATAAAAATCATCCAAACAGCCCTCAAAAATCTCATTGCGTGGGAATACGACAGCGGCGGAGTGTTTTTCCTCTCAGCTGAATCATTTGAGCGATTCCGGCGCCTGAAAACCCGCCTATACCGATCAAGCCTATTCTATCCAACAACTTCAAAACATCACCGGTGCCGTATCCGGTCTCAGATCCTCCCTTTTCAAGGATCTCTATATCTACCGCATGGCCGAAGATAGCTTTGCCAACCGTCAGACAATCACCCAGCTCATGGAGCAAGAACGCAACGAAGTCCTCGGAAAATCTGACCAATCCCGCAAGAATCGATTCCAAAAAATATTGACCCGCCTCCAGAGAATTGGTAAACTATAGTTACAGATGCCCTAGGTGCGTACCCGTGCCTTGGGGCATTTTTATTTCCAGGGGAAAGACCCGGTGTAGGACTTGTCAAAACCGAAACTCTTTGATACTATAATCCAGTAAACCACACAGGGGGTGTAGCTCAGTTGGTTTAGAGCGTCTGCCTGTCACGCAGAAGGTCGCCGGTTCGAGCCCGGTCACTCCCGCATAAAGAAAAGAGTACTCACTAGTGGGTACTCTTTTTTGAGGAGAGCGACGAGGAAAGGGCGTTGGGAAAACGTAGTTTTCCTGTGTAGGAAGATTACCTGCGAATAGCGCGAGATATCATCATTGTCACAGCATTATTAGCATTTTCAATAATAAGTTCTTTCTCGGGATGCTTAGTTTGAAAAACTCGAAATATTTCATCAGCAAATGCCTGTCCAATGGTTGGAACGTCTCCAAAATCAAATGCTATAGATTCAAATTTTTCAAGCCCGTCTAACAATCTTTTTGCCTGAGATCTGGAGACCAATACCGTACCTTGATTTGATTTAACTTTTACTTTGTGGATAGGGCCAAGAGGGATGCGAGTTCTATCAAACGTCTTCTCTTCTGGATCAGAAAACTGACTAAAAATATCGGTAAGATGCTTTTTAGAGGATAGTGATATTTCAAATGAAACACTCGAACCCTTCATAGCTCTATTTACCTTATCGTATGTTATATCGTTAGTTCTGTTATTAACCTCGAAAATGTATCCATAACTACTGATTTGGAAATAATCAGCAATTTTCGAGGTAAAAAATATACCTTCGCCTGAATGAGCTTGAGGAAACGTAGTCACCTTTCCTTTTTGTAGCTCCTGCATTGCGTCAAACTCATTCTTTATGTTTTTAGAGCTCATAATGTTATGAAACACCCCTATACCAAAATCGTTGACGACAAAACTCAATACATCTCCCTTAATTGAAGATTGAACGGCGATATGACCGCTTTGTGAGTGGTCAATTGCGTTGTTAACCATTTCAGAAAAGGCATATTCATAGACAGCAGAAACATTCTCTGAAACCTTGTCATTAAACAGCAGCTTGTTTCTAAAATATTCTACAACTATATGTTCTTCGAGACTGTCAGTGCTCCATTTTTTTGAAAAAATTACTTCAATATTAGTATTTTCAGAATTTAATTCGTATTCCCTATTTTTTCGAGCACGAAAGGGAATAAGAATATCTCTCTTTACCAATTCTGAAAGTTTCGTACTTATTGAACTTGATGCAAAATCTTCAAATTTCAGGTACTCAAAAAGATCCTTTTTCGAAAATCTCTTATGTAAATATGCAAAGTTAATTATTTCCTGTTCTAAGGTCATTTTATTAAAATAAACTTACTTTATTTTAATAAAATATAAGTAAAAAGTCAATTTATCTTATTTTTAATTAGATAAAATTAGTTTTAATTAAGTATAACTAAAATATTTACCCCAAATGACTGTGGTCATTAAACACAACCAATTTCCAAGTATCATCAAAGTACCGGAGAACCGTAATCCCGGTATTTTTCATAGTCGTTTTTGCCTCAAAGCGACGATAGGCCTCTCCAGAAATCAAATTTCCCATTAGCACTCGAATAACCATAGCCGATAAAAATCGAGAATGCGTCACCACGACCATCTCAGATTCCGGACGGTTTTTCAGAAACTCTAGACTCTGATCAACTCGGCCCATAATATCATCAAAGTTCTCACCATCCTGAACTCGTTTTCCACTTATATACATACTCTCTGACCATTCACCTGCAATAGCCCACGACTCGGGATCAGAGTGATCTTTACCGTAGATTGCGGTCGGTTTTACCCGCTCAACCAACAACTCCGATGGTTCAATTGGCTTGCCGGTACGCGCCTGAATCGCCTCAGCGGTTTGATAGGCGCGCCGCAAGGTACTCGAGATAATGATCTCAAAAGAAAGGTTTTCCGCCCGAGCAGCAATTTGCTCCGCTTGTTCTAATCCATCTGGGCTTAATTCTGCATCTGGCCGTTGGTAAATCGGCCGAATATTATCGACACTCTCGCCATGCCGAACAAAATAGATAGTCTTTGGATTCATGAGTTCAGTATTATAGGTATATATTGAGTATATCATTGCAGGATACCCAAAAAGTATTACAATCAGATAAATACCTAACATTTTTGTCTATGAGCTTTCAACTGATGATTCACGGTGGTGCTGGAACCGTCCCCAACAAAGCTGATTACCATGCTAATATCCAAACCATCCTTGAGCAAGGGCAACAAATGCTCAAAGAGGGCGCTTCGGCCATGGATGTTGTGGAACACTGTGTTATTCTCCTGGAAAATGATCCAATCTTTAACGCCGGAAAAGGATCTGTGCTCTCTCACGAGCGACGAGTAGAGATGGATGCTGCCATCATGTCTGGAATTGATCTTGATGCCGGGTCTGTCGCTGGAGTGGTAGAAATCAAAAATCCAATTGCACTCGCTCGCAAAGTCATCCATAACTCAGAACATGTCATGCTTATCGGCAAAGGGGCTATGGACTTTGCCAAGACTCAAGGAGTAGAGCAAGAACCGCTGGAGTACTTTTTGACCGAAAAGCGAGAAAAACAATGGGAAGAAGCTCAGAAACAAGACAAAATTGTACTTGACCACACTTCTAGCGAAGAAATGGAAAAGAAATTTGGAACTGTGGGAGCCGTTGCTCGAGACATCCACGGAAACCTTGCGTCAGCAACTTCAACCGGAGGAATCACTAACAAAAAGTTTGGTCGAGTCGGGGACAGCCCGATTATCGGAGCCGGAGTCTTTGCTGATAACGAAACCTGCGCCGTGTCTGCCACCGG
>CAJXTH010000039.1 GCA_913060955.1 uncultured bacterium
CGCCTTTCGCTACGCGAAAACTTGCACTAGCTCCGGCTTTCTCATCCCCACGAATAGTCCACTGGACTATTCTATATGAACAACACAAAAACCCCAGACATACTGGGGTTCTTATATTGTAGCCATATGGGGATTCGAACCCCAGTTTCCGCCGTGAGAGGGCGGCGTCCTGGACCGGACTAGACGATATGGCCATTACGAATTCCATTATACGGGAATTCGTGGGTTTTGCAAGTTTTATCGTCCCAACTTATTTCGGATAAAAGCGGGGATTTCGTCGATGTCGTCTTCTGACTCAACGTTTTCCAAGAATTTCTTCTTTTTCTCTTCTTTTTCCTTCTGTTCCGCTGCGGCTTTCATATCTTGCTCTCGCTTTTGGATACGTTCTTTTTCCAAATCCTCTTTGACTGAATCAGACAATTCTTCGTCTCGGAATCCTTTGACACGTTTTGGTTCGTTTGGCTGATCAAATCCTGTTGCAATAACTGTGACTTTGACTTCACCTTCCGGCAACGATTCATCTACCACCGCTCCAAAGATAACTTTGGCATCTGGATCAATATTTTCAGTAATCACTTGGGCAGCATCGTTGATCTCAACCATGGAAAGATCATTTCCTCCAGAGATGTTAAATAACACTCCATTTGCTCCTTGAATAGACAGATCAAGCAGTGGACTGTTAATAGCCATCTTGGCAGCGCTGATAGCCCGGTCATCCCCTGCTCCAGTTCCAATTCCCATCAAGGCAGACCCGGTGTTCCGCATAATAGCACTCACATCAGCAAAGTCGACGTTGATAAGTCCTGGTACCGTGATCAGATCAGAGATTCCCTGAACACCTTGTCGTAACACATCATCAATTATTCCAAAGGCTTCCGTTACCGGAGTATTTCGCTCGATAATATTCAGGATCTTGTCGTTTGGGATGGTGATAATGGTATCGACACTTTCTTTCAGTTCCTGAAACGCTTTCTCGGCGATTCGTTTTCGCTGCATTCCCTCAAAGGTAAATGGCCGAGTAACAACCGCAACAGTCAACGCACCGCTTTCTCGAGCTGCCTGAGCAATTACTGGTGAAGCTCCAGAACCCGTTCCTCCCCCAAGACCACAGGTGATAAATACCATGTGAGCACCTGAAACAGCTTGATAGACTTCTTCTTTGCTTTCCTCAGCAGCTTTTCGTCCGATTTCTGGATTCATTCCAGCCCCCAACCCTCGGGTGAGATTTTTGCCAAGGTGGACTTTGTGTTCTGCCTTGGAGTGGTGAAGATCCTGAGCGTCGGTGTTGACAGCCACAAAGTCGACACCTTGAATTCCCGCGTCAATCATACGCTTCAAGGCGTTTCCTCCGGATCCTCCTACTCCGATTACTTTGATTTTGGCGAATGCTTCTATCTCTGGATTTACTGATCGTGCCATATGGATGTTCGTCTAAGGAAAATTGCTATTTATATCAATTATATCGAATCACTGTCTAAAAATCTACCCTTTCAATACCGCATAGGTCTCTCGCGCAGTCCGCTCCCACGAGAATTCCTGGGCGCGAACAAGACCTCGCTTGGACAACTCAGCCCGGAGATCTGCATCCCCAAGCACTTTTGCAAGTCCTCGTGAAATACTTTGAACAGAATACGGGTCAACAGTATAGGCTGCTTCTCCCGCCACTTCTTGCATGACGCCAATCGAAGAGGTAATCACCGGTGTCCCCATACTCATCGCTTCCAAAATAGGAAATCCAAACCCCTCATATTCAGACGGATAGGCAACAACTTGAGCTTCTTTCATAAGACCTACCAACTCTTCGTCTGAGACGTATCCCAACATGTGAATCCGATCTTTCATCCCGAGCTGTCGAATCTTGGCCGGAATATTAGGGATCAAGGGATTCTTAAAGTAGTTTCCCGGAATATACAAATGAGTCTCTGGCTCTTCGGCCGCCATATCTGCAAATGCCTCTACGAGTCGAATAACATTCTTACGTTTATCAAGTCCTCCGACGTACAACACATACTTTTCATGCTTGATTGCATCTCGGACTCCAATCTCTGGATCCTTGGATGAGGCAAGTGGAACTACCGTAATCGCATCCGTCACTCGATCAAGAACACTCTGGATTTCCTGTTTCGAAAATTCAGAAACAGTAATAATTTCTGGAACATGCTCCAACACGTCTTCCAAATGATCATAGTACCAAGCCTGTTTTTTATTGGGGATATACTCCGGCATGCGCCACGGGATCAGATCATGGACAGTCATAACCGTTCGTACAGAATCACTCCAAGCAAGGCATTGGTATGGGACCCAAAGCACGTCTGCCTTGCGAGCAAACCAGGGCACACAATATTTTTCCCAAATCACTTGTTGGATCAAATCCTTACGCAGCCAGCCCGGAAACTTCACCACTACATGTTTCCGAATATGTTCCGGCAAATACTCATAGTCATATCCACTCGGAACATAGATGCTCCAGTCGTCCTGGGGATCTTGAAGGAGTTCGTCCAAAACATGAATCACATACTGCCCCATTCCGGTCTTTGGTTTGGCCAAAAAATATCCGTTTACCGCAATATTCATAGAGTCTATTCTTATTTTACGCGTGCTTGTTCTCATGCTATCATATTTGATATGAAAACGCTTGCTTACAACAAACGAGCCAAATTTGATTACCAGCTTCTCGAGACATTCGAAGCTGGACTTAAACTTATCGGAAATGAAGTAAAATCAATCAAAACCGGCCGAGCAAGCCTCAAAGGAGCCTACGTAACGGTACACAAAAACGAGTTATATTTGATTAACGCTCACGTTCCACACTATCAAAATCACGTGGACACCAACTACGATCCAGATAGAAGTCGAAAGCTCCTGATGCATCGCAAAGAAATTGACTCCCTGATTGGAAAAAAGTCCGCTTCTGGCTTGACAATTGTGCCAGTTCGGATATACTTAAAGAAGGGTCGGATCAAGCTCGAAATTTCGCTTGCAAAAGGGAAAAAAGAGTTTGACAAACGACACTCTATCCGGGAACGAGAAGAATCCCGAGATATGCAACGAAAGTTGAAAAACTTTTAGCCAAATTATTCCCAACTCGATTGAGAGTCTCGTGAAACGTCACAAGATCCTGAATCAACAACCTTCGGTCGTTAAAAGTTCAGGATGACATACGAACCGGCGAACAGCCAAAAGAGTATTCCTTCCATGTCCGGAAGGTTGGGAAACCGCTTGCGGTGTCCCAGGAGGGGTACCGACCAAAGGGGGATGTATTAGCCTCGACAGTATGAACATTTATATTTGATTAGGTAACACGTTGGTACATCGTGTTTCAAAAACAGTACCAGCACATACGTGCAAATCCTTTCCAAACCCGATCTTTCGGGTACGCTGTAGCCTAACTTAGGAGACAGCCATCAGAGACTTACGAGGTAGCATAGTCTTTCTCTGGTGTCATACCCCATGCTACTCGGATTTGTGTGACCTGTGCGAACCAAATCTCACAACTCAGCACAGACCCAAGATGTAATCTTTGAAGGTTTCACAAGCATCTTGGTACACTGAAACCTTCTAAACCTATATCGTCAAATGTGAAGACCATACTACACATGGGTGCAATTCCCATCATCTCCACACTATCAATAAGAATTGTTAATGCGAAATTATAATCAGCAAAAAGCACCAGTAAAGCACGCACACCGAATCAACCAAGAAATCACTTCCGAGGAAGTGCGATTGGTAACTCGAGACGGAGAAACACTTGGAATTGTACCTTTGGGAGAAGCACTCTTAAAGGCCCAAGAACAAGGACTTGACTTGGTTGAAATGGCTCCACAGGCCAAACCACCAGTGTGTAAGCTGATGAACTACGGGAAATTTTTGTACATGCAATCCAAGCAACAGCGATTGCACAAAGCAAAACAAAAGAAAGTAGAGTTAAAAGCTCTCCGACTCTCACTCAAAATTGAGAAGCACGATCTGGAGACCAAACTCAAACAAGCCAACAAATTCCTCGACCAAGGACACAAGGTCAAAATTGACATGAGACTCCGAGGACGAGAGAAAGCATTCCGAGATCAAGCGCGAGAACGAATGCAAGAATTAGTTGATATGTTTGGCCAAGATGTCAAAGCTGATCAGCAACTCAAATCCACCCCTCAGGGATTCACCGTAACGCTTGCAAAGAAAGCCTAATTGTGATAGGATTGAGTCCATGTGATGCGCCTACGCGCAAATTAACTACGTTAAATTAGGAAACCGGTATGCCTAAGCAGAAAACACGAAAGTCTCTTTCCAAGCGAATCAAGCTTACCCGAAACGACAAAGTGGTAGCCATGAAACCTGGACAGAACCACTTCAACGGGAAAGAGTCTGGAAACACCCGACGAGCAAAGCGAAAAGATATTAAGCTTCCTGTAAGCGTCAAGAAGATCAAGCGATCATTGAGCTAATCATCAACCGATAATAAGTTACTGTTATGAGAATTAAACGAGGAGTTGCTGCTAACAAGCGACGAAAAAACCTTCTAAAACATGCCAAGGGGTTCAAGTGGCGACGAAAGTCTCACTTCCGAGCTGCAAAAGAAGCATTGCTACACGCATGGTCATATAGTTACCGTGACCGACGAACCAAGAAACAAGACAAGCGAAAGCTTTGGCAAGTAAAGATCAACGCTGCTACTCGAAATCTTGGAACCAACTACAGCCGGTTTATCAATGCTTTGAAGCAAAACAACGTAGAACTTGACCGAAAAGTTCTTGCTGACTTGGCAGAAAACGAACCAAAAGTATTTGAAGCAGTAGTGAAAGAGGTAACCAAGTAACTCCTCCTCTACTCCTCAATTCTCACACCCGCCCTTACCGGCGGGTTTTTTATATCCCTAGATTCAATATGATATAATCTATCCATGAAACGTTATCTTCGTATTATCCCAGCCATAATCATAGTTAGTATTATCTGGTACTTTTCTGACCAGCCAAGCTTAAAGTCTAATTTTTCTCAAGTAGTAGATATTTTTCTACGCAAAGGAGCTCATATACTTGAGTATTTAGTACTGTATCTTGCCCTCTTTTTAGCCTATTCTCACACAAGACTTAAGAATATGTCCCAGGAAGAGTTTCACAAACTCCAAATACCAGTTTTGACTACAGCTTTTGTATTCGCATTACTGGACGAATGGCACCAGTCCTGGATACCAGGAAGAACAGCAACACCTCATGATATTGGCTACGATTCTCTCGGATTCTTAGTCGCGTATCTTGTACTATTCGCTCTATGGTGGAGGAAAACTCAACCAAATACCACCTCCCATTCATAAAAAAAATCACGGACCTTCATATTCGAAAGTCCGTGTATAATTGTTGTGCAGATCAATCCTTGGCGAACAAGGGGGTAGATTCTAGGAGAACTCTACCAGAGAACCAGTCATCAGACGGGTAACCGGTGTGAATGGGAAAAAGGCATACTCGTACCAAACCGTCCAGATGAAGTCTCGGATCCAAGTTTTACGCATCTCCGGAGAGAGTTCAAACGTAAATGAGTCTTCTTGACGACCTACACGGGAGAGACCATGGTTACAACCGCACCCGTGAAGCCAAACGTAACCGTGCTGGCTGGAGATTGATTGAACCTTCATCTGAATCGGGAATACCTTCTGACCGTGGAGGTTTGCATCCCACCCACGTGCATTGAGCTTATCCTGTTCAGAAAACCGGAGCGGTACGATCTCACAAACACCAGCTCGTTCAACTGGGGCTAAATGACACCAGTAAAATGATGCGGGTAAATCGTAGCCAAACTCAGCAAAGAGGTCCCGAGCAATGGCAACAACTTTCAATTTGTCCCGATAATCATCTGCTGTTTCATCCAGCTGAGACTCAACGTCTGAGAAATCAGGATAGCGATCAACCTGAAAGTCCGTACCAAAGAATTCAAGTGCTTCCCAGGCAAGAGTGCCAAGAACATGAGAAAAAGCGTGTTTCTGACCTTCAAAGTCATTTCGCTTCGTAAAGAGATCTAAATCTCCGTACTTCAGCTTATACAAAAACAATTGGGCCATTTGCACGTAGATCTCAGGATCTGTAAGCTGAGTATTCGCTTCCCCAGAAGCGATAAGCTGCCATTCCAAAGGAAGTTTACTTACTGGGCATGCTGCTTCTTGAGCGATTGTCGTTATGGAAGGTGCTGTTAGCATTATTTTGTATCCTCCTTGATACAAATAGTTTACATGCTACACTCTAATGCAAGCTAATTGCATAAAGCATACAAATATTACCACACTTCTTTTTTTTGTCAACTATTTCTTTACAAATGTATACTCCTTCTTTTTACTCTCCTCTAACTGCCGGTCATATCGCTCTTTCCAAATTTGATGTCGCTTCCACTGCAGAGATTCATCCCAGGTCTGTGAATCCAAGGTCTTAGCAATACTTGCTACGGTTTCTCTCGTTTCTGGTAATAGTGTTTCAAAATCATACCGGATCAAAGCTGGATCAATGCCCACTTTTCCTAAAATGACATTTTCTGGAATAGTCTTTTCAAGATCACCAAGATTATAATACTTGTTTACTACTACATACACCGGAATTTCAAAGGGTCTCCCACAGAACAGAGAGAAATCAGAGGGGGTTTTTACGAATATATTTT
>CAJXTH010000040.1 GCA_913060955.1 uncultured bacterium
TAATCAGATTTCTTGGAAGCAAGATAGAGCGGGAGAACATCGCGGATCTTGTCCATGAGATCAGCGTGATCCCCGGGAGCCAATCGGTCTTTTGCTAATCGGCGCTCAAAGGTAGTCAGTAAGGAATCCAGTGATGGAACACCCTTTCCAGATTTTACGGAAATCGAAATCATCTGAAGCACTTTGTGAAGAGCATTTCCGTAGGCAGCTTGAGGAGTTGTGATTCCTGGGAACCGCAAAATATAGTGATCCAGGACGTACTGAGGGCCTTTGTAGGTAATATCGACAAAAGCATTCAAATGACTGGGTGTCATACGGTAGTCAATCAAGGCAGACTCTAAGAAGCGAGATTCCTGACTCGTAAATCCGTCGGTAACGTACACATCCCAGGCCTGGTCAATTACTTCCCGAAGGTCTTGGTCAGGGGCATTCTGTTCACTCATAAAGTCAACAAAGGAAAGCGGTTTGACGTCTTTTCCCTTACTATCCACCGTGTGGCCAGTCATAATCAAGTTACTTTTAGCTCGGGTGATCGCTACAAAGAAGAGCCGCAGGAAATCTTCTAGCGAGCCCTGCTCTGGTTCGAGCGGTAAGTTCATCGGAAGTTTCAGGTTGGATGATTTTCCTTTTTTGGCCCAGCCTGGCTCGGAAACGTTCAAGACAAAGACGGTCTGGAACTCCAGTCCTTTGGATCCATGAGCGGTAAGACACGAGACCGCCTCTTTGGCTGTTCGGAAGGCAGATTCTACCATCATTCCTTCGCTTGCTTGGTAAGCATCAATCACCCGAATAGCATCGGAAAGTTTGAGCATGCGATGAGATTCGTATTCTTTGATTGTCTCGAGAAAGGATCGAATCGTAGAAATAAACGAAACATACTCTGCCTCGGACTCTTGGAGACGATCTGAGTTCAAATAAAACTCTTTATAGTTGGTCCCCAAGTCCCCGATTTTTCCGTTTCGATCCCCCATCAGGGTAAACAAAATCCGTTCCATCGGCTGGTGTAAAGACTCTATTGCCAGAGCCTGAAAGAGCTCCCCTACGGCTTGAATTTCCGCAACATCGCTCGCAAGTAATAGTTCTAACCAAGATTTGGATGACCGATGATTATCCTTCCAGAACTTCCAGGCATCAAGTCGGTCAATACCCCAAAACGGATATGAGAGGATTTCTGGGAGTAGATCTTCCCGGGTGGGCATATCCATTTGCGCCAAGGAATCCACGTACCGAGCCATGGTTACCAACTGATCAATATGAGGTTCTTGCAATACATCGTGTTTTTTGGAGTACGAGACAGGAATATCTGCTGAAACAAAATATGGGACGAGTGCCTGGAGGTGTTTATGATTTTTGGCGATAATAGCAATTTCAGACGCTAGGTGACCTTGGTCCAGGAGTTCTTGAACCCGAGTTGTAATCCAAGAATACTCGTGTTCTACCGTGTCAAAACGATGATACACTAGATCTCCGTCTTCAATGGCTCCGGCTGCTTCCAGTCTCTTCTCCACCTCTTCGATTTTGTTCTCCAAACGGTCTTCTCCCTGAGTAATCACCTCTCGAGCGACATCTAGGATTTCTTGGCGAGACCGATAATTTTTGGTCAAGGTGATAATCTGAGTTCCCGGAAATTGATCTTTAAACGAAATAATATTCGAAATCTCTGCTCCCTGGAAGCGATAAATCCCCTGATCATCATCTCCCACGGCCAGCACATTGGGCATGGATTTTCCTTCGGTCAAAAGGTAGATCATCTGCATTTGAGCATCATTGGTATCCTGAAATTCATCTACCAAAATATATTGATACTGGTCCGAGAGTTTGGCTTGGAGATATTCATTCGTCTTAAGGGAATCCAAAGCTCCCAGGATCATATCGTCAAAATCAATATATCCGTCCTGTTTCAACCGATCCTGATATTGCTGATAAATATCAGCCAAAGCATACATGGTGTCAATCCGGAGACTATCCTTGAGCCGTTTTGACTCTCCTTTGTTCGCTCGATCCATGTAGTTTCGTTTCCAGGCAGAGACTGGAGCTCCTTTTCCGAGTTCTTCGGCTTCAAGAAGCGCATCTTCTAGCGTAACTGAGACAAAACGAACCAAGCTCGAAAAATACTCTGATCCGGTATGCTCCGGCAGTTGCTGAATTGAGTCTAAGATTCCTTTCCACTCTTGATAGCCAGTTTTTTTCCGCATATTGATCTGGTCTGCCTCTTGGATCAGTGGGTCCAGGGTTATCAGATCTTGTTGATTGGCATCCAAAATGGCCCGAAAATCTGCAGGAGTAAGTCCAGCTTTCTTCAGGTGACTAATATTTGATTTGATAGATTTTTTGAACACAAATCCATCGGCTGATTGTGACCTCAGTGGATTATCGTATCGTAGTCCTGTGAGTAATTCACGGAGCAACTCGTCGGCTCGAATCGAATCAATCGGGACAGTATCTTGAAAGGCCGGCAAGATTTCTGGGTAACTCCGGATCAATTCTGATCCAAAGCTATGAAATGTATGAATCCCGACCCGATAGGCATCTGCCCCGATAAACCGTCGAAGTCGAGCTCGCATGTTGCTCGCCGCAGCCTCGGTAAAGGTCAGACACAAAATCTGATCCGGAGATACATCTCGCTGTTCTAAAATATTCGCAATACGCAAGGTCAACAACTGGGTCTTTCCCGATCCTGGACCAGCTACAACCAACACCGGCCCATCTAGAGTATCTACAGCCTGTCGCTGCTGATCATTGAGCATTTCGTACGCGGATTGAAAGTCTTGCATGAGTGTGTTCGTTCTATCTTGATTACATACATTATCTCAGAAATTGGATAGTTATGGAACCGCAAGCCTACCTTCGACAGGTAATTGTTCCACTATAAAAATCATGCGTCCCCGATTCAAACCGATTGGGTGGACGTTTGAGGAAAACTTATTTGTCTGAGCCAGACCAAAGATCGTATCAGAATATCGTTCAGTACGCTTCCACTCGATAGGATTAATCCTTTGAAATCATAATCTAAGCGAGTTTATATGTTTGACGAAAAGGTCTACCCAATACAGGTTTGAATCTATACCTCGTGGTTATATCAATAAGATTCCGACTCCTTTTCTCGAAGGTTGGGAAACGTTTGGTTTCCCAGGAGGGGTACCAACGGGCCGGAATGACAGGACGAAAAAAGCCTCCTTGAAAGGAGGCTACAGAAAGTTACTTTTGGAATGATTTTGAAGACAAGTACGATCCCAGATCTTCGATCTTTACTCGTCCTCCATCACCAACTTGTTCCATGGTATCTCGGTGTCGGAGGGTTACTGTTCCGTCTTCCATAGTCTGGTAATCGACGGTGGCGCACCACGGGGTTCCGACTTCGTCTTGTCGTCGGTATCGCTTTCCGATTGATCCGGTCATGTCATAATCAGCAGAGATTCCCTGAGCTCGCAAGTCTTGAGAAAGTTCCAGAGCTTTTTCGGCCAGACCGTCTTTCTTCATAAGCGGAAGTACGGCGATCTTGAATGGTGCCAAGTCGTAGGCAAATTTCATGACTACTCGAGAGTCTCCTCCATCGAGTTCCTCTTCGGTGTAGGCATCAAGCATAGTTGCCATCAGGAGTCGGTCAACTCCAACAGTTGGCTCCATTACGTGTGGTACGTAGACTTCGTTGGTTACAGGATCTCGGTAGGATAGATCTTTTCCAGAGTGTTCTTGGTGTTGAGACAAGTCAAAGTCTGTTCGGTAGGCCAGTCCCGAAAGCTCGTTGAATCCAAATGGGTAGTTATACTCCCAGTCTACGGTTCGCTTGGAATAGTGAGACAGTTTTTCCTGAGCGTGTTCCTTTTCTTTCAGGTTTTCTGGCTTGATTCCAATCACCTGGGTAAAGAATTCGAATTGCAAATCCTTCCACTCCTCAAAGACCTGGTTCCATTCCTCGTCAGTTTTTGGTGGAGCGATAAAGTATTCAATCTCCATCTGTTCGAACTCTACAATTCGGTACAGGAAGTTTCCAGGAGTAATCTCATTTCGGAAGGCTTTTCCGATTTGTCCAATTCCAAACGGAACTCGCGCTCGCTCGGATTGTACCGCATTTTTGAAGTTCACAAAGATTCCCTGAGCGGTCTCTGGTCGCAAGTAGATCTTTTGGTTGGGGTCATTTCCGATCTTGTCCCGATTAGTCTCGAACATCATGTTCATGTACCGAGCTTCGGTCCAGTCAGCCTCTTGTCCAGTGATTGGATTTTTGATCTTGTTGTCTCGAATAATCTGGGTGATTTCTTCCGGAGACTTTCCTTCTACGTCAATTCCAATAGCATCCTCGATCAAGTGATCTGCCCGGAATCGGTGTTTGGAAATTTTGTCATCTACCATACAATCCGAAAAGTTTCCGGTGTGACCACTGGCCTCCCAGACTCGAGAGTTCATAAAAATATTGGCATCCACCTCTACCATATCCATGCGAGAGGTAATGAAAAATCGTCGCCATGCTTCTTTGATATTATTTCGAAGCATGACTCCCTTTGGTCCAAAGTCCCAAGTGTTGGCCAAGCCGCCATAAATGCCAGAACCCTGGTATACGAAACCAGTACTGTTAGCAAATTTGGCAATTTTGTCCAATCGGTCTTGTGCTTGGGACATACGAATATCTTAGTTGTACCCGCTTATAGTAACACATTTAGAGCTTCCAGTCATCCTGTTCTTCACCAGTGTCTAAAATATTTTCGATCGACTCCAGAAGTTCCGTTTTTTGCTTCTTTACAGCCAGATTCACCAGTCTTCGCATAGCTCGAGCATCGTGAATAATCGTCGAACTAGCGTTTTGCCGGACATACACTCCCCCAGCGCGGAAGACTTTGGCTTCGTCGATCTTGGTAATAATTGGAATGTCATCAAACTCCTCTACCTCAATAATTAACAATTGCTTATCACCATATTTCACCGTAACCACCTGATATTTCGGAATTGGATCCAAGTATTTCTCCAAGGTTTGATCTAGTCGCGTTCGGTCATAACTTTCCAAGTCAGCTTTAGATAGTCCCTTTACCTGACGGTTATCTGCCACTCCGAAAATCAGAATTCCTCCTCCAGGAATATTGGCCATAGCCGCCATGTGCTTGGCTACTTTTGCTTTTTTGAAGTCATTAAACGTATGCCAGTTAAACTCAATTTTGAAGTCTACATGATCAGTTTCAAACCCATTTTTGATAATCTCATCCAGCAACTCAGTTGTATATTTCATAGTCTGTTTTGGTATTAGTCCTGGATATATTGTAGCATAATTCCCACAAAATGATTTATATTGTAGCGGAACGTTTACCTGCCGAAGGTAGGCTTACCGTTCCATAAAAATAAAAAAGACCGGATCGACCGGCTTTTTCATTTGTGCGCAAGAGAGGACTTGGTCACAAGTAAATTTCCTGACGGAAATTTCTCGCGACCCCGTCTCGCGGTGTTCGCCTTGGGCTTCGCCCAAACTCACACATCGCTCCGACTTTCAAGTCCCTCATAACCATGCAGAAATGCATGGTTATAGACGCACGTAAAACAAAAGCCCAGCGGATGCTGGACTTTTGTTCTATGTGCGCAAGAGAGGACTTGAACCTCCACGGCGCTGTATCCAATAACGGTGATTGGCTTTACTTATCCATATTATACTTCCCTTTTCGGAGCTTGTCAAGCTTTTGGTCAAACTCTTCTGGGGATATCTTATAGGCTGAACAGACTGAATTTTTCAGTATAAGGTATAGAGGTCTTTTTTGTGCTCCTCCATCTTCACATTCGAGCGTACCTCTCTCACAGCGATCTCGAATGTTCCGAGGGGTTGTACCCACTATAGTGGCAACTTCAGTAACTGTTGCTACTTCTCGAAAGCATGTTTTCATTTTTGCATTGGCTATTTGATTCATTATATCAGACTTCCGATAAAAGAAGAAGAGAAAAGGACGATAGTAGTGTCTACCGTCCCCATGAGTGCTTAGATGCATTCCATGCACTGATTCCACCATTGGCGATTTTGAACGCCATGGCTTCTACGTTTGCTTCGGCATTGAATGGAGATGTCCACTCTTTGCCCATCTGGTTCAATGTACTACTCCATGTGTCTCTTACGAATTGAGCACATCCGGATGCAGTGGATTGATTGTTTTTTGCCATTGGGTTTCCTCCGGACTCTGCTTTTATGATCCGTGTCAGTAGATCAGCATCTACTCCATACTTTTCAGCATAGGTAGGAACATAGTCATAGCAGGAGTTTTGAGGTCCAACATGCAATTCCTGAAATTTCGAGGAACAATCGAATGCTTTACCGCTACGAAAGGCCACGTTTCCAAGTAAGACAGTTTCGGTGAGCGGTCCAGAGTACGAGAAGTCACAGAGCGACTGCGTTCCCTCGCGACAGGCCTTCAACCATTCTTTGTGATGGCCAATCGAATCGGCAATAGTCTTCTCCGGTGGTTGGAAGTCAGCAAATTTGTCCGCTGGGAACAACCTATACTTACTGTAATCGGCGAACATCATGCCATCGGTGCCAACAAACATGACGCCATTGGGCGGCACCCGATTGCCCTTAATCTCCTTTGGAATCTGATCCCCGTCGTACCAAGTCAAACTGACCGGCGCCAATCCATCCCGCT
>CAJXTH010000041.1 GCA_913060955.1 uncultured bacterium
TCAACTGATCTCGTAAACAAAGTTGGGAACACCTACAGCCGAGTAGTTGGAATGGCACGTAAATATGAATTACTTGATGCGCGAATGGCTCCCGAAAAGCGAGCTAAACTGGAATCAGTTATCCAACTAAAACTCCATGACTTCATGGAAGCAAGTGACATCTACGGGTACACCAACTACCTCATGGACCTCATCTCCGAAATTGGAAAAGGCATCGAAACCGTAAAACCCTGGGAACTTGCTAAAGCAGGGGAGACCGAACAACTCACCGAACACCTGGCCAAATGGCTTACCGTCCTCGAAATCCTTGCCCATGCATGGGAGCCCATCATGCCAGCAACCTCTACCGAAATGCAAAAGCTCATCGCAGGAGACCCAGTCATGCTCTTCCCAAGACTGGGATAATTGTAACGGATGATGAAAAAGCAAAAACCATACACCAAAGACTTCAATACCTGGAACACATATAAACAGAAGCTCGATTCCCTACAAACTCCAATTTACTCTACACGGAGAAAAAACTACCTATACAAAGCAGGAGAAATTTGGTTTTGTTCGGTTGGAGTAAATATTGGGGTAGAAGTGTGTGGAAAAAATAATCATTTTGAACGACCTGTTCTGGTACTCAAGAAAAGTGGACGCAACTTCATAGGTGTTCCGCTTACTTCGAAAAAACCGAAGCGACTTCACTTTTACCATGACATTAGTTTCGTAGATGATACGGGAAACAGAAAAAGTTCCTTTGTTTCTATTACGCAACCTCGAGCATATGATGTAAATAGACTACGAAGAAAGATTCGCCGTATCAATGATAAAGACTTTTCTCTTATTCGAGAGAAAGTAACATCGTTCATTGTCCAATAAAAACGAAAGACCCAGCTAGGCTGAGTCTCTCTCCGGTGCGATAATCGCAATTGTTGTACCTCAATTAAACAACAAACGGTATAAATTGTCAAATAGAAAGATACCAACATGAAACCAGCACTCCTCATTATCGACATGCAAAACGATTTCTTTCAAACCGGTCCACTGGCCGAACAAAAAGAAGACTTGGTCGCAAATATCAACGAACTAATAAACGAAGCTCGCCAGACTGATACTCCGGTTATTTGGATTCGTCAAGAATACCAGGAAGATTTATCTGACGCCCCACTTCATAACCGAAGAAACAATAAATCTGTCACAATCACTGGAACCTCTGGTGTTGAAATCCTTTCCGAGCTTGATCGACAAGAATCTGACCAGGTTGTCATCAAAAAACGATTCAGTGCCTTTTACCAGACAGAACTTCAGGATCTACTTCAAGAGCTCAATATCGACACTCTGATCGTAACGGGAGTAAACACCATGACTTGCGTTCGAGTAACCGCAATTGACGCCTATCAGCGAGATTACCAAGTGATTTTGGCATTAGATTGTGTCGACGCCTACGACCAAGAACAGCACGACAACTCAATCAAATATCTCCAATATTCAGTCTCAGTTGGAAAAACGAACACTGAGATTATCGAAATCTTGAGAGCTTTGTAGAATCAGCCCTCTTTGTGTCATCATTCATTCACCCGTTGTCAACAAAGTAGGGTTCACTGAAATGTCATTCCGGACTTTTTAACTCCCGAAGGGATGTGATCCGGAATCTTGTTTACTATATAAATGGTTCAGTCACATATTCCCAAACCAACAAACCTTTGCTACAATACAAACAACAAAATACACTTATTCGGAAGCCATGGATCTGATCGAATTCTTTATCCCGACAGAAATGTTCTTCATCTTTGAGTTCATTTTTTGGTTCTGGTGGATTTGGCTGCCCTGGATGTCGTGGAAGTTGTTCCGACAGATGTATACCGACTACTCTGTTCAAGGTTATAAGCGGAAAACCTGGGATTTTGACCTACTCGAAATCGTCCTCGAAAAAGGGGAAGAAAAAACTCCGAAGGCTATGGAGAAGCTGATCACCACTCTTCATGGAGGAAGAACGAGTTTTAGTTGGTGGGAAGAAAATATTCAAGGAAAGCGACCAGATATTTTTTCGCTCGAAATTGTCGGAAAAGATGGAAATATCCACTTCCTGATTCGAACCATGAAAAAGTACCGGCGCCTTACGGAAAGCGCTATCTACGGAGCCTTTCCTGATGTGGATATTATTGAGGTTGAAGACTATACTAAGCTCATTGACCGATCAAAAATGGAAGTTGACTTTAATCTGTTTGGAGTAGACTTTAAACTTGCCAAACCAGATGCCTATCCAATCCGAACCTACCATGAGTTTCTGGACTCGGATAACGATGGGAAAATTGATGATCCTCTTTCCCAAGTCCTCGAAAACCTGGCAAATCTTCAAAAAGGAGAACAAATGTGGATTCAATTCGTTTGTGAACCTCAAGAGGATGATAAGTGGATTGGAAAAAGTCAACAAGAATTAGACAAAATCATTGGAAAAGCTACTGATGACAAGCGAACCTGGGGAGAAAAGAACATTTCGCCCATCCTGGAAGTCCTCAGCTTTGGTCTATTCAAAGCCCCTCCAGCACCTGCTCCCAAAGAGCAAAAGTTTGGAGTTGCTCAGGATTTGACACCAGGTCAAGCTGATCAGTTGAAAGCAATTGAGAGGAATATGACCAAACCCGGATTTAAAACATCTTTTCGGATTATCTATATTGCGGACACCGATAAGTTTTCACCAGCACCTATTAAGACATTCTTGGGAGCCCTTAAGCAGTTCAATGACAGTAAGCTGAATTCATTCAAACCCAATGGAGATACGATTACCTTGGTCGATGATTTTTTTGCACGATCCAAGCCAGGTGTTGAACGATTTCGGAAAAATATTATTCTTGATCATTACGTTAAGCGAAAAATTAAAGAAGCAAAGTTTGTGTTCAATACTGAAGAACTTGCCACAGTATTCCATTTCCCAAATGGAACCGTAACCACCAGCACCCTTCGACGAATCAAATCTCGAAAAGCATCTCCTCCTACCGAACTTCCGTTACTGGACGACAACCAATAACTCCTACCTATGGCAAACGAAAACCAAATTACCGTTATCGGAAAAACCAATTTCCACAATCAATCACGATTGTTTGGAATTAAGTTGGATGACCGACGTCGACACATTCACGTCATGGGAAAAACCGGAATGGGGAAGTCCTCACTGCTTCTCAACATGGCTGTATCAGATATTCGAGCTGGCCACGGAATTGCTTTTGTTGATCCTCATGGAGATTTGGCTGAAGCTCTGCTTGACTATGTCCCCCCAGAACGAATCGATGATGTGGTTTACTTTAACCCGCAGGATCTCCAGTTTCCCGTGTCTTTTAACGTTCTTGGTGACGTTCCAGAAGCTCAACGACATATTGTAGCCGATGGTCTCGTCGGAGTATTCAAAAAAATCTGGGCAGATTCTTGGGGACCTCGACTGGAATATATTCTCCGAAACTGTATTTTGACGCTTCTTGAAAAAGATGACGCAACCTTGCTCGACATCATGCGACTGTTGGTAGACAAAGACTACCGAGCCAAAGTTGTCTACGAAATCGAAGATCCCATGCTCAAGTCCTTCTGGCTCAATGAATTCGAAGGCTACGGAGACAAACTCCAAGCAGAAGCTATCGCTCCGATCCAAAACAAAGTTGGACAATTCACCTCCTCACCTTTGATCCGAAATATTATCGGACAGAAACAATCCAGCTTTGACATTCGAAAAGTCATGGACGAGCGGAAGATCTTCATCATGAACCTATCCAAAGGAGCCGTAGGAGAAGGGGGAGCCCAACTCCTGGGAGCCATGATGATCACCAAAATGCAGCTAGCCGCCATGAGTCGAGTAGATATCCCACAGGACGATCGAAAAGACTTCTTTGCCTATATTGATGAGTTCCAAAACTTCTCCACAGACTCTTTTGCCGAGATCCTTTCCGAGGCCCGAAAATACCGACTTGGACTGATTCTTGCTCACCAATATATTGAACAACTTCCCGAATCTGTTCGAGCAGCAGTCTTTGGAAACGTTGGAACTACCATTCTATTCCGCATTGGAGCCGCAGACGCCGAAGAATTCGAAAAAGAATTTGCCCCAACCCTGACCGCAGAAGATCTAGTAAACCTTCCCAAGTGGAAAATCTACTTGAAACTCATGATCGACGGAGTGACATCCAGTCCATTTAGCGCAGACACCCTCCCAGATCCTGAAGAAGAGGAAATTTCCATGCGTCAAAAAATCATCGAACACTCCCGAAAAGTGTATGGAATCCCTCGTAACACCCTGATTTCAACCAAAGAAGAACCCAAAAAACAGCAGACCGAACAACCTCGCCGGCAACCTCAACCACAAGCTCCACAGAGGCAATCCAAATCTTCACCCCAGAAAGCGCAGTCAAAACCCAACACCCAGCCAAAAACAGCTTCACCAGAAAAGACTCAAAAACCAGCCCAGCCAAACAAAGTTCGCTGGGAAAACAAGCCACCGAAGCAACCTGATCAGCAACAATCCAAACCAAATAAGATCAAGTGGGAAAACAGTCCTCCAACGAAAACCAAGACCAAGAGCGATGACAACACTCCCCAAGAGAGTAGTCAAGAACCACAAACATTTCAAAACCCCGTTCTCGCCAAGAAACTGAAAGAACTCTTCTCCAAATCAACCAGCCCTTTTGGAGAGTCAGAATATACAGTACGAGCCAAAGTAACCAAGCAAACCCAGGAATCCAAAGAACGCGTAGAACTCGGCGAACTCATGGATGACATGGTCCAAGAGCTCAGAACACAGTTGGATCTCCCTGACAAAAAACCGATAGTAGAAGGTCAAGAAATCCACTTCGATCAATTGACAAAGCGCAAGAAATAGGAATATTATGATACTAAGAAGAACTAAATTATCCCATATGAAACTCTGGAAACGAACAATCAGCTGGATCCGAACCGGAACCCTTGCCGTGACAGTTTTGATGAGTCAACTTTCGCCGTTGGCTTTTTCTATTGCACCAACCGCAGTTGCGGTATCTCCAGTAACCCAAATTGGATTCACCAGCTCAGACTCCCAAACAGCTGATACTGATGAAAAAGTAAACTTCGTTGTTCAAGCTCAGGATTCCAGTGGAACAGAAGCAGATACTACTGAGACAACTCGACTGTATCTCACAGATGATTCTGCAACGGGTACATTTTATGAAGGAACTACAGGGGGGGCATGTAATAGTAATAGTTCCAGAGAATATGTGACTATTAATAATGGTGGATCTAACAAAGCCTTTTGTTATAGTAATTCCGTTGATGGAGAATATACACTATCTGTAGAGGCTAAGGATACTTCAGAAAACCCCCTTGGATGGCAAGTTCTTATTGGAACAGTTACTGTTGGAGAAGGTGAATCAGAAGTTACAGCCCAAACTGTTGAAGTATCAGATCTTGTAGTCACTCATGATGATGCAGCTCAGAATATTTACGTAGAATTTGCAATTGACAATGAGTTGGAGCTTACTTTGCCAACTATCGATGAAGCTCAGATTGAAGCTCTGTATATGAATTTGGCTTTAGCACAAGCTTCTGGGAATGATTCACAAATTGAAGCAGCAGTAAATGCTCTTGGAGACGACATCATTACTGAGTATTACTACCTAGATGATGGTGGAAATAAAGTATATCTCGATACATCACGAGGAAATCTACTTGTAAAAAATAAGTATTGGAACCGATATCTTGTAAATGCTGGAGATACCCAACGATATCCAGATCATGTCGCAGGTATCACAACTATTCCAGCTGGAACATATCGAACAAGTACAAATCCTTTAACTGGAATCTCAGGAGAAAATCCACAAGGAACTGTACTTGAGGGATGGCTTGAAGAAGCTGCAGGAAAGGATGTATTTGTCTCAGTTACTGTTTTGAGTAACGGAGAGCTCCGAACTCAAACTCAATCTGTAGTTATTCCTGAACTTTCTCAATTAGATGCGGTAGAAAATTTACAAATTGAAGACGTAAATGGAGAAATTATTCCTGGAGGGGCCTGGACTTCGTCAGAATCAGTTACTGTTACATGGAATCATGTGGAAGGTGCTGAGACTTATGAGTACAAATACTGGAATGATATCCCAACAAGTCCATACAAAGAGAATTCTCCTTGGACTGTAAATAATGGAAGCTCAACTTCTCGAAATGGAGTCTTTAATCAAGGAGAAGGAACCCATTACGTATCTGTTCGGGCTCTTTCCTCGAGTCGACAGCCATCTGAGTGGAGTGCCCCATATGAAATTGGATTTGATGAAACTTCCCCAAGTACTCCATCTATTATTACTCCAACTCCAAGAAAATGGTTTAAGACTTCTCCAATTAGAAATGAGTGGACTCAATCTAGTGATTCGGTCTCAGGCGTAAAAGAATATCAAATTGCCTACCAATACGATGATGGACATTCATTTGGTGGAAGTACCTGCTCAGAAGAAAATCTAAGTATTGGAGACCCAGAAATTGGATTTATTGGATGTAGAAATCTAACTGCTACCTCTCGGAACCACACCCCTTCATTAAACGAACAAGGAGGAGTTACTATTTGGATTCGAGCAATTGATAACGCAGGAAACTACAGCGATTGGAGTAGCTCAG
>CAJXTH010000042.1 GCA_913060955.1 uncultured bacterium
CCGAAGTTGAGGTGAGCGGTCTCGTCTCGCATAATGTACTGAATTTGCTCTGCTGATCCAACCATTTTGTTTTGTCGCTGGAATCCAAAGATTACGGCAAATGAGCTGTAGAAGAAGATTCCTTCCATGATCAGAGAGAATACACACAGGTTCTCCAAGAATTTTTGGTCAGCTTCAAAGGTTCCGGTTTTGAAGTTTGGATCAAAGATTCCATCGTTGAATGACAGAATGAATGAGGCCTTGTTGTAAATGGACTCGATTTCTCGGTACATGTTAAAGATCTCTCCTCCCTCTAGTCCAAGTGACTCAACGATGTACTGGTAGGCGTGAGTGTGAATTGCTTCTTCGTAGGCCTGTCGCAGCAAGTACATTCGAATCTCCGGTGAAGTGATGTGCTTGTAGGTAGCAAGGACAATGTTGTTGGCGGCAAGCGAGTCGGCTGTAGTGAAGAATCCGAGAACAGTTTTGAAGGCCAGTCGCTCGTCTTCTGTCAGAACATCGTTAGATCGCCACTGCTCTACATCTTTTTGCATTCCAATCTCGGTTGGAAGCCAGTGGTTGGTGTTTCCCATGTTGTAGGCATCCCAAGCAAAGGTATGCTTCATCGGATGCAACTGAACAACATCAGCATCTTTTCCGTTGATCGCTCGTCGGTCGTTAATGTTGACGCGTCCTTTGTTAAATTCTAGAGGCATAGTTGTGTGTTAGCTAGTTGTTGGTTTGTGTTTTGGTATTGAGAGCTGGATTTATCCTCCACAAGATTCACAGATAGATCCTTCGGCAATGGCCACAATGTTGTTTTTTGGTTTGTATCCGCTACTCATGGTAATTGGCTTTGGAGGCTCTGCAACTGCTACTGGTTCTGGGGTTGGTGTGCTTGCTGGGGCTGATTGGGTTGCCTTGGGAGCTTCAGCAGTTACAGGCTGTGAAGCTTTTTTCCCAAAGTCTCGAGTGTGAGTTTTTCCAAACTGAGAGCTGTCTACGGTTGACTTTTCAACCTGAGAGATTCCCAAGGTTCGGAGGTAGTAGGTGGTCTTGAGTCCCATTTCCCAGGCATAGTGGTAGATGTCTGAAACGTCTTTTCCAGATACTCCCTTGTAGAAGATATTGAGTGATTGGCTCTGGTCGATCCACTTTGCTCGATAGGCAGCGGCTTTGATCAACCATCGGGCATCGATGTCGAATACTTCTTGGTACTTGAGTTTCAAGTGTTCTGGGATTTCTGGGATTTGGGCGATCGATCCATCGTAGAACTTGAGCTTTTCGATCATCTGAGGTCCCCAGAGTCCGAGTTCTTTCAGGTCTTCTACCAGGTAGTCGTTGATGATGATGAAGTCTCCTCCTTGGTTTGCTTTTACGTACAAGTTCTTGTAGATTGGCTCAATTGCTGGGATCGTTCCTCCAATGTTGGCTGTGGTTGCAGTTGGAGCAATAGCCATGGTGTTAGAGTTTCGCATTCCGTATTGTCGGATGTGCTCTCGAACTGGAGTCCAATCCAGTCGGGCTGATCGATCAACAGGAATTGCTACTCCTCGCTCTTGTTCCAATAGGTCAAGGGTATCTACTGGAAGCATTCCTCGATCCCACTTGGATCCTTTGTAACTTGGGTATGCTCCTTTTTCTTTGGCAAGCTCGCTTGAGGATAGGATTGCATGGTAGGCAATAACCTCCATCATCTCATCGGAGAATGCTACTCCCTCTTCGGTATCAAATCGAATATCGAGTTGGTACATCAGGTCGTGCAGTCCAGAGACTCCTAGTCCAACTGGTCGGTGTCGCATGTTTGAGGTCTCTCCTTCCTTGGTTGGATAGAAGTTGATGTCAATCACGTTGTCGAGCATTCGCATAGCAACAGGGACTACTCGAGCTACCAAATCTTTGTCAAACTTTCCGTCTCGGACGTAGTACTTGAGGTGAAGAGATCCTAGGTTACATACAGCAGTTTCTTCGGCTGAGTTGTTCAAGGTAATCTCAGTACACAGGTTGGAATTATGGATAACTCCGACGTGATCCTGAGGTGATCGGATGTTAGAAGCGTCTTTGAATGTCATCCATGGATGACCGGTCTCAAAGAGCATGGTGACCATCTTCTTCCACAAATCTTTTGCTTTCAAGGTTTTGTGGAGTTTCATCTTTCCTTCTCGAGCCTTTTGCTCGTACTCTTCGTATTTGGCCTCAAAGGCTTTTCCGTAAATGTGGTGAAGTTCTGGAGTCTCATCTGGTGAGAACAGGGTCCAGTCTTTATCCTCTCGGACTCGCTTCATGAGCAGGTCAGGAATCCAATTGGCAGTGTTCATATCGTGGGCTCGTCGCCGTTCGTCTCCTGTGTTCTTTCGCAGCTCAAGGAAGTCGTCGATATCCAAGTGCCATGGCTCGAGGTAAACAACGGCTGCTCCTCGTCTCTTTCCACTTCGGTTAATAGCAGCGGTGGTGTCGTTAGCAACTTTCAAGAATGGAATGATTCCTTGGCTCTCTACTCCAGTCCCTCGGATAAGCGCTCCGGTTGCTCGCAAGTTGTTCCAGTCAGTTCCAATTCCTCCTGACCATTTTGACATCTGAGCATTGTCTCCGATAACTTTGAAAATGTGGGTCAAATCATCTTCTACGGTGTTCAAATAACAGGATGAAAGCTGTGGTCGATTGGTTCCTGAGTGGAACAAAGTAGGAGTAGATGGGATATAGTGAAGCGGAGACATGATCTCATAGAACTCGAGAGCTCGTTTTTCCCGATCTTCTGGTTTCTCAGCAAGGGCAATTCCCATCGCAACTCGCATCCAGAATGCCTGCGGAGTCTCGAACATTCGCTTGGTTACCGGGTTAGTGATAAAGTATCGGTCGTACAAAGTCTGGATACCGAGGAACTTAAATACCTTATCTCGCTCTGGCTTGAGGTGAGAGGCAAGCCACTCGAGGTTAAACTCAGCCATTCGAGGATCCAAAAGGTCTTCAGCTACTGCATCCTTGATATTTTGGATAAAGGTAGTTCGGTACTGGTCTTCGAGCTTACTAAAGTCAAGCTCTTTTCCGATCACTCGTCGGTACTGAACGTTCAACAACAGCTGGGCAGCTACTTGAGAGTAAGCCGGGTCTCGCTCGATGTATGACCGGGCTACCATCACCATCACCTTGGCAATGTCCTTGGTTTTGATTCCATCGTAGACACTGTTCAAGGTTGCCTGAACCATCTCTTCGATGTTGACCTCTTCTTGAACTTCTGCGGCCGCAAACTCAAAGGTTCGTCGGATATTATAGGTGTTCAATGGTTGAAGTTCTCCGTTGGTCTTTTCTACTCGAAGCGTTGGGTGCATACCTGCTCGTCGAGCTTCTTCATCTGCTCGAGCATCGGCGTGCTCACTTCGGTACAAAATATATCCTTTGGCCACGTCATAGAACCCTCGCTCCATAAGCTTTCGTTCTACAACATCTTGGACATCTTCTACTGTTGGGACGTTTTCTACAAATCGGGTGTTGAGATCTTCAACAACAGCAATAGTTACGGCATCTACTTCTGTTGATTCTTCAACAGTAAAGGTTTTCTTGACATCAAGAAATGCTTTGCTGATTGCCTTCCAGATTTTTTCCTTGTTAAACGGAACAATCGACTTGTCTCGCTTTTCTATTTGTGTAACAGGCATACCTACTCCTATTCTTAATTTTTGAAAGTATAAAAAACCAGGAAAGATAGTAATCTTTGCGTATTTTGCAAGAAAGATGTGTATCAATCTTTATTTCTGTGATTCTCCTTGTGGGGCAAGTATATATTTAAATATATACTTAGGAATCGTCAGAAGGTTTTTCGTACTTTTGTATTCTTATCCTAGCAAATATATCGATTCACCACAACATATAGTAGTAAAAGCGATATTCACAACACTATCCACATTTTGTGGATAAGAGATTTTTGGGGATAAGTGGGTGTCAAGAGGCCGATAGTATATTCAAATTTGGTACCTATGATGAAGACTTCTCTCGATGAATCAAAGACAGATACATCAGGAAAGGAATAGTTGGGTAATACTTTGTTAATGAAGCCTCAATGTTGAACAGTGATACTATAAACACTCCCAAAAATAGAATAGAAAATATTCCAACAACTGTTCGATGTGTTTTTTCTGAGATTCGATAGACATACGCATGCTTTACGTTTCTTTCAATCATAATTGCATTCCACACATGTATACATAGTGTAAAAAGTATTGCAACAAGAGGAATCAAAGACAGCGGGAATAAAAGAGTCAATACGTATAACAGAGTATAAAGCAAAATAATTACCAACTTCATATCTAATGTTAGCTATTAATCGAAGAGTAACAAAACCTGTCCACTAATATGAAGGATTGTATACACAAGCACGACACCCCAGACCCAACGTCGAATTTGTTTCTTGATTGGAAGTTTCCAAGAGATAACGATTCCTATCGCAAACCAGAAAATAAGATTTACAAAAAATCCTGGCCACTGCTCTACCGGAGGAACATCTCCCCCACCAGCGGGAGAACTTGGATAGGTAAAGGCGGGAAATGGTAACCAGCCCGGTCGGACTACAAAGACATCAACCATAAGAATCAATGCCAAGAGTGAATTCCCCAGAGCTAGACCACGAATATAGATTGACCGAAATCTAGCTGGAATGAGACGAACAATAGCAATAAAAATTCCAACTACCCCAAGGTATGTTTGACTAAATCCAGATGTCACAAGAGAAATCCCTCCCATCATAGGAAACGTCACAAAACTCAATACTATTGAAAAGAACAGCCAGATCGTTCTATTCAGATAAGACAATCCCCATTCAATACTCGTTTCTGGGGCTGGTGCTGCAGGCATATAGATACAGGTTACATATATAATACTATTGTACTCTTATTTACCGCTAAGTTCTAGTAAATGACCATAAAATACCTAAACAAAAAAGGAGCTGAATTAGCTCCTTTTTTGTAGAATCTATCCCTTATTACTTTCGGATATGTATTGTTTTCTCATATATTTATCATATGCATTTTTTATATTCATAAAAATTACAAATAATTGGATTCCGCATGCAACAATTATGGTGATAGCTGTGAATTCTGGTCTTGGGAAGATATCATTGGGATCGGATGGAGTATTCCAGAAAAGATTGACAGACCCAAGGAACAGAATAAGTCCGAATGTATACAAAACTATCTTTTGCTTTTGCCAAATTACTATTACAATTCCTGGCATAATCAAAAGCCAATTTAACAAGAAACTTAGGTAAAATAAGAAAAAAATACTTGTTCTCATACTATTTCATCTATGAATTTTACTTTGATCGAGCATTTCTTGAGTTGAGGAACTGTATTATCACCCAGCAAAAACATATGAGAGATATTAGATCCAACACAAATGTATACATTGGGAACCCAGGGTTTGGAAGAAACCCATTATCAGGAATCATCAATGCCTCTTCGATTGATAGGTCTCTATTCACAAAAGCATTAATTGAATATTTCGACCAAGCGAATAAGGCAACTCCAATGATCTCAACTATGAGAGTATTCTTCCGAGTCACAATAATTGACACTGGAAGTAATAGCCATCCAGTAAGTTTAATAAGCAAAAAGAGTAAATAGATTAAACTGAATATAATTGAGATAAAGCTTTCCATACATCACTCCGTTCAACGTTAACATAACTATATCATGAACTTTAACACAAAAAAACAGGTGTAACTGACTTTCTACACCTGTTGTTAATTACTATATCAAGGGACATTTACTTATTCCTTTTCTTGAGAACCCATATAAAACAAAGTAGTGCAACTATTTCGAGCAATACAAATACTAGAAAAAGCCATGGAATATCAGGGTCTGGAAGAATTGCATTAAAATCTTCAAATGGTATATAATCAGAGGATTCAAAGTACTGAGTATGCAATATTCTACCGAATACTGCTATTACTAAGGAAACTATTCCGATTAATTCAACCTTTATCGTATTCTTACGAGTTACAACCATAGATATCAAAAGTAATGGCCAGATACCTATTTTTATCAATACCAAGTATATTACATTTGTAACCGCAAATAGTAAGGTGATAATTTCCATACTCTATGGATTACACCCTGAACTAGTCATTCTCCAGTAATTTACAATTGGCCGAAAAGCCTCTACATCCCATCTTTTTTCGCTGTAGATCCAGGAAGCCCAATCAGCATGACAAACCCACTGCCAATACATTGAAGTATAGTCATTTCCATATGACCACGTACCAGCCTCCCATAAAGCTTCATGATAACTTGCGGTAGTATTTCCTCTAGCCAAAGCTCTTCCACAGTTAGTAGGTTTTGCGCTTACAGCCATCCTACCATTATATGAATTGGTATATGATGCCTCAGAAACATAATTATTACATCTCCCTAGCCACCACGGATCAGCAGTAACGGGATAGACAACACCTTCTACATTGTGCTCTACATGTTGGGTAAGTGTTAATCCATCAGTAGTGAACCAGGTTTTCAGTTCTTTTCCCTCTGC
>CAJXTH010000043.1 GCA_913060955.1 uncultured bacterium
CGGTACCCCCGGGGATTTTTTAGTCAGTATCCTTCCCGGGACACCATAGAATGGTTTCCCGACCTTCCGAATATGGAAATTTTTGTTGGTACTCTTTTTTGTCATCCTCAGCTTGACTGGGGATCTTGTTGGTTTATCTCGAGATTCCCAATCAACCACCTACGGTCGTTAAAAGTTCAGAATGACAAGTTTTATTTGACCCTCACTGACATGTAGCGGAACGCTTGCCGTTCCATTCCTATGCCAATGATCTCGAGCAGGCAATTCGCGAGAAAGAAAAGATACATAAAACCCGAACGTGGCAATAAAAAAATTCCAGCTATTATACCGGAATTTTTTCGATTAGATTGGACATTTTAGAACAGTCCCCGACGGAATGGGAATTCGAATCGGTAGAGCATATCTTCTCGGTGGATGACAAATACGGCTTGGTTTCCGACCAATACGTCACTATAGTCTTCTGCGGCTCCTAATTCGTAGACATTCGGAGTAGATCGAGCATCGAGTTCTACCACTTTGAGTATTCCATCCTCAATAAAGGTTACATGTTCTTGGGTTGGACCAAAGTACCGCATTTCGGAGAGTTGGAGGTCAGAAGCATAAATTTGGTCTAAATCTCCCTCAGTTTTGTTCTGATATCCGTCAAAGGTATCCAGGTAGAGGATATTGACCTGATTTTCGCCCACCAAGAGGGCCTTTTTATCTTCTGCTCCAAAGAGTGCTTTGTTTGCGGATACGCCCTCTAGCAGGCCGAATTCAGCCTCAGGCTCGATAAGATCTTGCCAGTAGACACTCTGGTCGTCTAAGAATACCAGGATATGGGTTTCGGTAGATGGGATCTGGATCGATGCAATAGGTTGTTCCCATTGATCTTCGAGGACAATTTCTTCGGTAAGTGCCAGAGTGTTAAAGGCTCGGATGTCGTTTTCCTTGGTGTTTACGTAGTAGAGAATATTTCCAACCAGATCAGCGGTGGCTACGTTTGAAACCAAAATCTCTGACCGCTCTTGTTCGACAAGGTCAATTTGGAAGATATGCCCTCCTTGGATAAAGGTAAGGGTATTTCCAGTAAGCTCAACGATTTCTACTGGAGCTTGGTCCAAGTTGTATGGGAAGAGTTCGGATATGTTGGTAATAGCTGGGTCGGGGGAGAGGGCGTTTGAGATAATAAAGAATTGATCTTGGTTCAAAATATTTGCTCGGAACAATACTTGCTGTCCAGACTCGTCCCAGGTAATGTCCTGGTATTCTTGGGATACCGACCCATCAATTTCGAGACTATCTACTAACTGGCTTGTTGTTCCGGTTTGAGGATTATATAGCCAGAGCCCGGGGTCGTCTTCAGACTGACTTGAATACAGGATGTTGTCCGAAAGTGGGTTTGCTACAACTTCAGTCACGTTGTTCAAATCGGTGATTTGGGTGATTTCTGGCTCGGTAGGGAACAAAATAACCGAATCAACCAAGGTTACCAAATACGGTTCGATTTCTAGAGTCTTTTCCCATGACTGAAATCCTGGCTGAGAAAGAGTCACCTGAGTAGTTCCTGGCTCTAGACCGAGTTTAAATACAGGTGATCGCTCGAGACGCTCTCCATCGAGGGTTACATTGTACGGAGATCTGGTTGAAACCCGGATTCCTCCGGTTGGGTTAATGCTGACGCGAAATCCTTCCTCAGGTGGTGCCAGCCGGTAGCCCAAGGCATACAAAATCATGAGCGGGGCCACGATCAAAAAGAGTAGGGTGAGAACTAGGGCAAATAGACTTTGGTTTCGTTGGTTCATAGACTTAGCTTAGCGAATCGAGGGCGATGTTTACTTGGGCGTCGGCATCTTTATTAAAAGCGCGTTTGACGTGAGTAAAGGTTACCGAGTCAAAGAGTTCTACCTTGTTCAAAATCTGTTGAGCAATAGGTTTTAATCCCGCATTTTTGATCTTGTAGACTCCGGTAAGTTGCTTTTGGGCAAGCTCTGAATCAAGCTTGAGCTCTATTACAGCCTGGCTTGGGTCATCGAGCTCTTGCTCTAGTCGAGTCAAAGATTGCAAAATAGCCGTGTATTCGGCAATATTGTTGGTCGTCTCACCAATGTATTCTCCGTGAGCAATACGCTCCTGCCTGGGAATATCGATAACGTAGCCGGTAGCTGCTGGGCCGGGATTTCCGCGTGATCCTCCGTCTGTGTGAATGGTGATGTTCATAAAATTACGTTAGTAGGTTACTGGATCAATCAAGAAATGCTTGAGATCTTTTTTTCCCAGCAAAAATGGATATTTGAGGCCTGTCCGATCAGTGATTGAGCAGACAGAATTGAGAACTTTATTCCCGACCTTTATCTTTAATTTAACATATGGACGGAGCGCAATTCCATTTCCCGCCTTGATCACTCCAACTCGATGAAGGTGTCGGTCAGGGTTTTTCTTGAGCTTCTTATTGAGTTTTTCCATCAGGGCAATGCGCTCTTCTGAACTCATCTCCGCAAGATTTTCGGGGACTTCAATATGTGCAAATTCGTCCAGCACATAGTCCATACCCAGTTCTTTCAAAAGATTAATATCGATACTAGATGAGTCGGCTCCGGTGTCAACCTTGGCGGGGACCTCTCGGGCAGTTTCATCTTGGTTATAAAGCGTAATAACTTGGTGGAGTTTAATCACTTGTTTTCCGGTCATTTCCTCGATTTCTTCTTCGATCTCTCCTCCAAACAAGTTTTTGGCCAGTCGAATTGCCCGCTTGGTAGTCTTAATCTTCAGGTCTTTAACCTTTTCTAACCGTTCTTTGAGCGGAGCCAAGTTGGCAATCTGAATCGCAAGACCTGGTCGGGCGTTGGCTTCCAGTACCACTGGGCCTTGGTCTCGATCAATCACAATGTCGATTCCCGCAAATCCGAGTTTGGTCACGTCTGCTGTTCGAATTGCAATGTCCAAAATATCATCCCAGTGCGGGATACGAATACCAGAAAGTACCAGCCGTGTTCCGGGTACGGTATCGATCATTTGATCTTTCATAATGGCATTGGTGGTAACACCGGTAGCAATGTCGATTCCCACACCAATTCCTCCCTGGTGGAGGTTTGCCTTTCCGTCTGACTCGCGGGTTGGGAGTCGGAGCATGGCCATGATCGGTACTCTGTTATACACAATAACGCGAATATCCGGAATACCCTTATAGGCAAACGGTTTAAAGAGTTTCGTGAGTTTGATTCGTTCTTCAAAAAAGGCTACATCGGGGCTGTTGGTTCGGGAATAGGTTCCGTCCAAAATGTTGTTGATGTGGTTTCGCAGAGCCGTTTCGTCCAGCTTGACTCCTTTTCCTTTGACCCAGAGGCGTTCTCCGGACTCAGTCCGTTTCTTATTTTCCCCAAAGATCACAATAATTCCTTCTCCTCCAAATCCATTGGTAGGCTTTAACACAAAGCTCGAGGGCAGGTCGTTCCAGTCAAACTCACTCAATTCTTTAGAATTTCGAATAACCCCTAACAGCTTTGGAGTCGGGATATCATTTTTTTCCAAGATTTTCTTAAATCGGATCTTGTCGTCAACCAGTTTTATCCAGCGCTTTTTGTTGTTTGGCTTGATATACGAAAGGTTCCGAGAGTTCATCCCGAGGATTTTTTGACTGAAGATAAAGGCTTCAAAAAGCTTCATAGGCGAAGGCATTACCTATTTTCGATCACTTTGCGGAACCGAATGTATTCCGAGAGCCGAAGACCCTCATATCGTCCCAAGAAAATAATTACGAGGAAGAATACCGCAATAATCAGCGGTGTCTGGAACACCAGATTTTGGAACCACTCATTGGTAATAACGTAGTATCCTACAGTTGCCAGAGCTAGGGTTTCGGTAGCTAGAATAACCGCTGTTCGATACCCTTTTTCGATCTGAACGTTGATAAACTTTTCGACCATGGTGATAATAATCAACATCTGGTAGACAGAAAGGTCGATCAATACCGTTCGATCCTGGAGCACTCCCTCGATCAGAATCAAGAACATGGTCATGGCGGTAATCGAAAGAATCAAAGCCATTTTCGGTAGGTACAACATCCGCAGTCGTTGGAACATGAATCGCATCACCGAAGCTACGATAAGCGAAGTTACAAAAATTGCCGATCCGTATTTGATATCAATTTCCAGAAAGGCAAAGGTAATAATCAACGGAGTATAGATACCAAAGGCCTTGATACCTACGATTTGTCGGGCAGCCACAATCAAACTAGCTACGATGGGAAACATCAGCAAGACAATGAGAGTTTCTCGGGGAACTCCCCCTTGAATCAAGAAGTCGAACAGTGGCTGTAACATAGGCGTAATCTTAATCTCCTACACTATATACTAGCTGGGAGCGTTTGTAAAAGAGATAAGCTTGTGTTTTGGTATTTGGTTATTTAGCATTAGTATACCATGAAGCGTTGTCCCTGTCATGTTTGGTCGATACCCTCTTTTATATGTCATTCCCAACTTGATTGGGAATCTTGTTGATTTCCTGCGAGATCTCTAATCAAGTTGGAAATGACACGTAAAACCACTGACACGTAGCGGGACACTTGCCACTCCATAAAACCTTTATCCCAAGCTCAAATCACGCTATAATAAACCCGAATCAAACCAAATTCCGCATGAATACCGAATACCAGATAGACCGATCCAGATACGACACCGCCTCTCCAGACCGGTCACGGTTTCGAGCTACACCCGGCCTCACCGAAGAAGTCGTCCGGAATATCTCTGCTGAGAAAAACGAACCTGACTGGATGCTTGCCAAACGACTTAACGCCTTGGAGCTGTATCACCAAACCCCACTTCCAACCTGGGGTCCTGACCTGTCGGGACTGGATTTAGAGGACATCGTCTACTTTGCTCGCCCAGACGCTGAGGAATCCACCTCCTGGGACGACGTACCCGCAGAAATCCGAGAGACCTTTGACAAACTCGGAATCCCCGAAGCGGAGAAACAAGCTTTGGGTGGAGTAGGGGCGCAGTATGACTCCGATGTGGTTTATCATAATCTGAAAAAAGAAATCTCCGACAAAGGAGTAATCTTTGAAAACATGGACGTCGCCGTCCAAAAGTATCCTGAGCTGGTCAAAAAATACTTCATGACCCAGTGTATTCCGATCAACGATCACAAATTTATCATGATGCACGCCGCTGTATGGAGCGGAGGAACCTTTATTTACGTACCCAAAGGCGTCAAAGTCGAACTCCCCTTGCAAGCCTACTTCCGGATGAATATCCAGTCAGGAGGTCAGTTCGAACACACCCTAATCATTGCCGACGAGGGATCTGAACTCACCTACATCGAAGGTTGCAGTGCTCCGAGATTCGACAAATCTGCCCTCCATGCTGGAGGAGTTGAGATTTTCGTCCACGACAACGCCAAGGTCGGATACATCAGTATCGAAAACTGGAGCAAAAATACCTACAACCTGAATACCAAGCGAGCTCTAGTCGATCGCAACGCCACTATCAAATGGCTCAACGGAAACATGGGAAGTGGAGTAACCATGCTCTACCCAGCCAGTATCCTCCGGGGACAGGGAGCACACTCAGATAGTCTGGGGATTGCCTTTGCCTCCGACGGACAATTCCAAGATACCGGATCCAAAGTCATTCACGTGGCCCCCAACACCACCTCGACTATCACCGCTAAAAGTATTTCTCAAGGAACCGGAATTTCCTCCTACCGCGGACTGGTCAAAATTTTGCCGAGAGCCCAGGATTCACAAACCAACGTCCAATGTGACGCCTTGCTCATGAATGACGGCTCTCGCTCCGACACCCACCCGTATATGGATATTGCCTGCGATACTGCCGAAGTTGGCCACGAAGCCCGCGTCGGACGCGTTGGAGAAGAAGAAGTTTTTTACCTCATGTCACGCGGAATGACCGAAGAAGAAGCTCGCCGCATGATCGTGAACGGCTTTGTCGAACCCGTGATCAAAGCACTGCCACTGGAATATGCCGTTGAGCTCAATAAACTGATCGAACTGGAAATATCTGAATCGGCAACGTAATATAGTCATATAATCTAAGGAGAAATCTATGGAATCATTCAAACGAGACTGGGATAACTATATTTCCCCCTTTATAGCAGGATTAGGTTTTGGCGCAATTCCATTTCTTGCCTACGGACTTTACCTCATGATTGCCTACACTGATCGCATCCAAGTTGGCGAGGAGGTCCGAGTCTTTCTGGCGACCGTATACCAAACTGAGCAGAGCTACGGTGTGGCTTTCGATAATATTGTTGTCTTTTTGACACCTCTTGCAACCGGATGTATTGGAGTTCTCATTGCGCAAATATTCAAAGCTCGATCCAAATAAGTCTCAATGGCAACCTTTACCCACCAGACAGATCAGAATCACTACACCACAATCAAAGCGCGAACCTCTGATCAGCTCGACCTCGGCACTATTGCCCAGCAGACAATCCACTTGTCTGAGCAAAGTTCACTGACTCTGGTAATTCCTAAGGAAAGCTTTGAGACCAC